>SKKM01000116.1 GCA_007121485.1 Wenzhouxiangella sp.
ATTTTCGACGCCTCCCCGGTGGCGATCACGGTCCAGGACGCGGACAGCGGCGAGTTGCTGGAAGCCAATGCCCAGGCCTGGCGCAACTGGGGCTTCGAGTCGCTGCCGGACATGCTGGCCCATTCCGACCGCGTGTGGCTGGATGCGCCGCATGACCGGGAGGCGTCCCTGGCGCGCATGCGCGAGGCCCTGGCCCGCGGCGGCGACCGATTCGAGTGGCCGACGCGGCGGGTCGACGGCAGCGTGATCTGGAACGAGGTGTCGATCAGCCCGGTCGATGTCGATGGCCGGCAGTGCGCCCTGAGCGTGGCGGTCGACATCACCATTCGCCGCGAGGGCGAGCGCTTGCTGCGCGAAAGCGATGAGCGCTTCCGGACCCTGCTCAAGGACATTCCCGGGGTGGCCATCCAGGGTTACGGCCTGGACGGCATCGTCAACTACTGGAACCGGGCCTCGGAAAGGCTGTACGGCTATACCGAGGAAGAGGCGATCGGTCGCAATCTGCTCGATCTGGTCGTCCCGGAGGAAACCCGTCCGGCCCTGCTCGAGGCGATGGCGGCCGTGGCCGAGGGCGGCTCGGCCAGCAACGGTGAAATGGAGCTGATGCGCAAGGATGGCACGCGCGTTCCCGTGTACTTCAGCCAGACCGCCGTTCGCCGGCCCGGCATTCCGACCGAGTTGTTCTGCATCGACATCGACCTGTCCGAGCGCAAGCGGCATGAAGACGAACTCATGCGCATCGCCAGCTACGACGCCCTGACCGGCTTGCCGAACCGCAACCTGCTGGCCGAGCTGATGCGGGACCAGTGCGCGCGCGCCGACAGATCCGGCCAGGGCTTCGCCTTCTGCTACCTGGATCTGGACGAATTCAAGCCGATCAACGACCAGTTCGGTCATGCGCTGGGTGACCGGGTCCTAGTCATCATCGCCGAGCGCCTGCGCGGCCTGGTGCGCCCCGGCGACGTGGTGGGACGCCTGGGGGGCGATGAGTTCGTGCTCTTGCTCGGTGGCCTCGACCAGGGGCCGGAGCTGGATCGCCGCCTGCGCGAGATTCTCGACCGGATCTGCGAGCCGGTCCAGGTCGATGCCCTGACCTTTCATGTCGCCGCCAGCATCGGCGTGACCCTGTATCCCGAGGATTCCTCGGATCCGGACATCCTCCTGCGCCACGCCGACCAGGCCATGTACCGGGCCAAGGCGCAGGGGCGCAACGGTTACAGCCTGTTCGACCTGGCGCTGGAGGACGCCCAGCAGCGCCGCCGCGAGCGCCTGCAGGAAATCGAGGAAGGCCTGAAGGGAAAGCAGTTCGTTTTGCACTTCCATCCCAAGATCAGCCTGAAGCGCGGCGAGGTGCAGGGCGTCGAGGGGCTGGTGCGCTGGCAGCATCCGGTTCGCGGCCTGCTCGGCCCGGCCGAGTTTCTCGCCGACCTGGAGCAGTCGGAGCTGGAACAGGCCTTCGGCGACTACGTGATCGAGCGCGCCCTGGAGCAGCTGAGTGACTGGGTGGAGCGGGGGCTGGCCCTGCCGGTCAGCGTCAACATCTCCGCGCCTCACTTGCTCGCCCCGGGCTTTCTGAAGAACCTGGAGTCAGCCCTGCAGCGCCATCCGCAGGTGCCGACCAGCCTGTTCCAGCTCGAAATCCTGGAGACTGCGGCGGTCGCGGACCGCGAGCAGGCGATCGCCGTGCTGGAGCGGGTGCGGCGTCTCGAGGTGGGGGTTTCGCTGGATGACTTCGGCACCGGCTACTCCTCGCTGCGCCACCTGCGCTCGCTGCCGGTCGACGAGGTCAAGATCGACCAGAGCTTCGTCCGCGACATGCTGACCGACCCGGCCGACCGCAAGATCGTGCGCAGCGTGCTGGGACTGGCCGCCGCCTTCAATCTTCGCGTCGTGGCCGAGGGCGTCGAGACCGCGCAGCACATGCGCGCCCTGATCGATCTGGACTGCGAGCTGGGACAGGGCTACGTGTTCGCCCGGCCGATGCCGGCCGAAGACCTGCTGGACTGGCTGGCCGGCTGGCCGGACCAGGCGGCCCGCATGCCGTGGAGCGAGTCTGCTGCCGCCCCATGAGTCGCGGCTGCCAAGCCGCGTCGGGCTTCAGCCGCGGTCGACCGGCGGCCCGGTTCAGTCCGTCTCGGGAAGCTGGTAAGCGCCGTCCTCGTCGTGCGTCTCGCGGCCCGTCACCGGCGGGTTGAAGGCGCAGATCAGGCGCATGTCCTCGCTGCCGCCTCTGAGGATATGCCGGTCGTGCTGATCCAGGGCGTAGATCACGCCGTCGTGGATGGGATGGATCTCGCCGGTGGCCAGGTCCTCGATGCTGCCGTTGCCGGCCACGCAGTAGACCGCCTCGAGATGGTGCTTGTACCACATGTGCAGTTCGGCCCCGGCCGGGATGATGGTTTCATGGAAGCTGAAGCCCATCCGGTCGCTCTTGAGCAGCAGGCGCCGGCTGGTCCAGCCCTCGCCGTGGACCTCCCGTTCGCTGCCGATGATGTCCCTGACGTCGCGTACGATCATGCTTGTGTCCTCGAAAAAACGTCCAAGGGTAACGCCATCGGCGTCGACTTGTTGCGCTGCCTGGTGCTCTTGGTGGTTGCGCGGGCCGGGCAAGAAAGTATGATGCCGCTTGAACCACAGGATCGGTCGAGACCATGAGTGAAGCGCCCGACGTCCAGTTGCCGAAGCTGTCGCGCGAGCAGTTGCTGTGGATCGTGGGCGCGCTGTTGCTGACCGGCTGGCTGGTCTGGTTGCTGGCCCCGGTGCTCACGCCGTTCATGATCAGCGCCCTGCTGGCCTACATGGCCGATCCGGTGGTCACGCGCCTGCAGCGCTGGATGCGGCGCGATGTGGCGGTCAGCCTGGTCTTCCTGCTGGTCTTCGCCCTGCTGACCCTGACCGTGTTGCTGATCGTGCCGGTGCTGGTGCGCGAGACGGTCGACCTGTTCAATCGCCTGCCGGCCTATTTCGAGCAGCTGCAGGAGCGCCTGCAGCCGCTGGCCGAAAAGCACCTGGGCTGGGAATTCGACCTGGCCACCTTCGACGCCGCGCGGCTGCGCGAAATCCTTGAGGAGAACTTCGCCAACGTGGCCGCCGCCGGCCGCGCGACCTGGGGTTACATCAGCGAGTCCGGCGGGCGCTTCGTGATCTGGATCACCGGCATGTTCCTGGTGCCGCTGGTGACCTTCTACCTGATGCGCGACTGGCACCGGCTGCTGGACGCCCTGCGCGACATGCTGCCGCGCAATATCGAGCCGACCGTGGTGCGCCTGACCCGTGAGTGCGACGAGGCACTGGGCGGTTTCCTGCGCGGCCAGCTGCTGGTGATGCTGGGGCAGGGCACGATTTATGCCGTCGGCCTGTGGCTGATCGGCCTGAACAACGGCATTGCCATCGGCATGATCGCCGGCCTGGTCAGTTTCGTGCCCTACCTGGGCGCCATCACCGGCGTGGCGCTGGCCATGGTCACCGCGATCATCCAGAATTTCGATTTCTGGTTCCTGTTTTCGGTCGCGGTGGTCTTCACCGTCGGCCAGCTGGTCGAAAGTTTCCTGCTCACGCCCAACCTGATCGGCGATCGCATCGGCATGCATCCGGTGCTGGTCGTGTTCACGGTCCTGGCCGGCGGACAGCTGTTCGGCTTCATCGGCGTGCTGCTGGCCCTGCCGGTGGCGGCCGCCGGCACCGTGCTGGTGCGGTTTTTCTATCGCAGTTACAAGCAGAGCCGCATCTACGCCGAGCAACAGGGCCGATCCGCTCCGGCCGAGACGACAGACTGATCGGCAGGCGCCGGTTGGGGACTTTCAGGCGCGGGTCGTCGGGCTGGAGCGGGCCTTCGACTCAACGGCCTGAAGGGTCGGCGGCCGGCTCCAGTTCGGCACACAGCCGGTCGATCCCCTCGATGATGCGCGGCGTTGGCCGGATCAACGTCGTCGGGTCGACCTCGATCAGCCGCACCGCATCCGGCAGCTGGGACTGCGCCCGCTGCCAGCGCGCCAGCGGGCTGGCATTGCCCGGTTCCTGGCTGATCACGATCACCTGCGGCCGGCGTGCCAGCACGGCTTCGAAGTCGACCGCGGCGGCCTCGAGGTCCAAGTCGGCGAAGATGTTGGCCAGGCCGCAGCGCGCCAGCACCTCGTTGATGATGTGGCGGCCGCCCAAGGTGTAGAGGGGGCGCTCCGAGACCTGGTAGAACGCCGGTCGCAGGCGCTCGCTTGCCGCCGCCGGCCGCGCCGCCAGGTCGGCCATGAACGCCCCGGCCGCTGCCTCGGCCGCCGCCGGATTGCCCAGCCGTTCGCCCAGCAGGCTGAGCGCCCCGGCAATCTCGTCCAGGCTGCGCGTGCGGATCCACAGCACCTCGATGCCCAGCCCGCTCAATCTTTCCGCGGCCGCCGGCGGCGTGCCGCCCTCCCAGGCCAGCGCCAGCTCCGGGTTCAGGCCGACGATGCGCTCCAGGTCGAGACGAAAGGCGTCGCCGATCAGCGGCAGCTCGGCGGCCTGTTCCGGATAATCACTCCATGCCACCGTGCCCACCAGCGCCTCCCCGGCACCGGCGGCAAACACCAGCTCCGCCAGGTGCGGCGCCAGGGCAATCACCCGAGG
>SKKM01000030.1 GCA_007121485.1 Wenzhouxiangella sp.
CGGAAGCGCTGGCCCTGGCGGCCCGGTGCCATCACCCGGTCTACGACTGCGTTTACCTGGTGACCGCCCGGCGTTTCGACGCCGCACTGCTGACTGCCGATCGTCGTCTCGCCGAGCTGCATCGGGAACTCCAGGCTTGATACCGCCCCTTTCTTGGTTACAAGGCCTCAACGGTCAGGCCACCACGCCGCCGCGGAAGGCGCAGGGCGGATGTTCTGGTTCACCCTGAACAGGTTCGCCGGGTCGTACTGGGCCTTGATCTGCGCCAGTCGATCGTAGTTCGCCCCGTAGCTGGCCCGTAACCGCTCCTCGCCCTCGTCTTCCATCATGAAGTTGACGTAGCCGCCTTCGCCGTTGAAAGCGTGGACGGCTTGCCAGTAGTTTCGCGCCCACGAAGCCAGGGCCCCGGCGTTGTCGGGTTCGGGGTCGACGCCGGCAATGACCATGGACCAGTGGGCATCGCGGGCGCGCCAGGCCGTGGCGTCGGCGGGGACGCGCTGGACCGCGCCGTTGATCGGATACAGGTGCATCAGCGACAGCTGGCTCGGGGACTTGGCGGCCTCGGCAATGTGCCGCTCGATGGCCTCGTCGGGCAGTTCGCGGACGAAATCACCCTTCCAGTACCACTGCAGGCCCGGCGGAAAGAACGGATCGAACATGGCCTGCAGGGCCGGGAACGGCAGGTCCTGCATCCAGTTGAACATCGGCGGCGGCAAGGCCTCCAGCAGCGGCGCAAGAGCCGCCTGACCCTCTTCGGCCGGGCCGTCGTAGCAGCCGACGATGGCGCAGGCGTCGGCCCCCCAATGCTCACGGGGAAAGGGATCGGTCGGCAGCACGCGCTTCAGCCCCACGAAAATGCCCAGCGACTCGGGCGCTCCGGGCAGGAAATCACGATACGCGCGCATGACCTGGGCGGCGTGCCGGGCTTCCCAGAAAATCGGCCCGCCGAAGACCGTGCTGACCGGATGGGCGCGGAACAGGAAGCTGGTGACCACGCCGAAATTGCCGCCGCCGCCGCGCAGCGCCCAGAACAGTTCCGGGTGCTCGTCCTCGCTGGCGGTCACGAAACTACCGTCGGCCAGCACCACGTCGGCGGCCAGCAGATTATCGATCGTCAGTCCGTACTTGCGCGACAAATAGCCGCTGCCGCCGCCCAGGGTCAGGCCGGCAATACCGGTGGTCGAGATGATGCCGGCGGGCACCGCCAGACAGAAGGGATGCGTGGCGTGATCGACGTCGCCCTGGGTGCAGCCGGCTTCGACGCGCACGGTCCGGGCATTCGGGTCGACCCGGATACCAGTCATATCGGACAGGTCGATGACCAGGCCGTCGTCGCAGCTGCCCAGGCCCGGGCCATTGTGGCCGCCGCCGCGGATGGCGACCAGCAACTGGTGTTCGCGGCCGAAGTTCACCGCGGTGATGACGTCGGCAACGTTGGCGCAGCGCGCAATCATGCGTGGGCGCTTGTCGATCATGCCGTTATAGAGCGCACGCGCCTGGTCATAATCGGCGTCTTCCGGCTGGATCACCCGGCCGCGCAGAACCTCGGACAGTGCATGGGCGGTTTCGTCATTCATGAGCTTTCTTCCTCCGATCGGCCGCTGAAGGCGCGGCCTGCCTGGCATCTGGACACGCTGCCAGTATGGCCAACACGACCGCGCATCGAAAGTCGCGACCGTGCCAATTGCCGGGGGCAAATGTGACAAACGCACCCTGCCGCGCTATAACTGAAGGCCTGCCATCGTTCGAATGCCGCCATGCATCGACGACAGCCCAGGGAAAGCGAACCGCTCGATGTCGTGATCGTGCTGGTCAACGACGGGCACGCGTCCACGGCGGTCGGGCCGATGGAGGTGTTCTCCTCGGCCGGCCGGCTGTGGGACGAGATCAGCGGCATCACGCCGCGTTCGCGCTTTCGCGTCTCAACCGCGTCGATTGACGGCGCGCCGGTCGAAAGCGCCTTCGGCCTGCGGGTCTCGCCCGATCGGTCGCTGGCCGAGGTCACCCGTGCCGATCTCATCTTCGTGCCGTCCTCGGGCGTGATGCCGGATGAAGTCATGCAGCGCCACGCCGTCCTGCTGCCCTGGCTGGTCGAGCGCCACGACGGGGGTGCGATGCTGGCAGCGGTGTGCTCGGGGGCTGCGTTCTTCGCCGAGGCCGGCCTGCTGGACGGGCGGCGTGCCACCACGCACTGGGGAGTGGCCGAGGCCTTCGGACAGCGCTACCCGGAGGTCAACTGGTGCCCCGATCTTCTGATCACGGAGGACGAACGCATCTTCTGCGGCGGCGGCGTCAATGCCGCCACCGACTTGAGCCTGTTCCTGGTCGAGCGCCTGTGCGGGCGCGAGGTCGCGATCGGTTGCGCCAAGGCGCTGATCCTGGACATGCCGCGCACCCATCAGTCCGGTTACGCCATCCTGCCGGTGGCGCGGCCGCACGGCGATGGCAAGGTGCGGGAGATCGAGGAATACCTGAACACCCACTTTCGCCGCAGTCCGTCCATCGACGCCGTGGCGAAACGAATGGGCATGAGTCGACGCACCCTGATCCGGCGCTTCAAGGCCGCCACCGGTTGCCTGCCCGGCGTCTACCTGCAGATGATCCGAGTAGCCGCCGCGCGGCGGCTGCTCGAGGAGGGCGCGGACTCGGTGGACCAGGTGGCCGTTGAAGTCGGCTACAACGATACGGCCTTCTTCCGCAGCTTGTTCAAGCGCCATACGGGCGAAACACCTTCTGCCTACCGCGAGCGTTACCGACCCAACCACGGCGCGCCGAAGTAGAACGCCCCCCGGCTCGTCTGAACCCGGCGCGCCACACATTCAGCGCCGTTCAGTCCTCCGGTTTGGACAGACGCAGCGCCACGTAGGACAGGTTCATGCACATCTCTTCGTCAGAACCGTAACCACCAAGGACGTACTCATCGGTCGGATTTTCGAAAACGCATTCGACCGCCAGCCGCGCGCGTTCCAGTTGCGCTGCGGGAAACACCTTGGGCTCGACGAAGGTAAAGTCGCGCTGCCAGTTCAGGTCCCAGCGCGGCACCGAGAGCAGAACTTCCCGGCGTCCGGTCGGTTCGGTCAGGGTGATCCGCCCGGAAGCACCGAAGCGGTGCATGTGCAGGTTGGCGGAGTGCACTTCAGCCGCCTCCAGGCGCTCCGGATCAATGTCGAACAGACGCAGCATGTAGCCGGCGAGCCCCTGCAGGCTGACGTCGGCGACATAACGCGCGCTTTGACCCGGTGGCACGACCATGCTGCGGTTACGCCGGCTCTCGAGCCAGGCGTTAATGGTCACCGGCACATTGATCGCGGGCCGCTCAACCTGCGAGCTGACCTGGAATTCCATGCGGCTGTCCGCATCGGTCTGGCCCGGCGCAAAAACCGAGTAATAGTGCATCTGGACAACCAGGGCCGTTCCCGGCCGCATCGGGATGCCGGTGTCGGCAGGGAAGGAATAGCCGTCCATGCCCGGCGCCCAGTGCGCCAGCCAGTAGTTGCCGCGATGCAGTTCCATCACGCCATCGGGATAGCGCTCTTCGTAGGCCTCGCGGTGCTCGGGAATGCCCAGTCGATCGGGCACGGCCGCACCGAAACACTGATAACCCGGCCCTTCCTCGGCAGCCTCCAGCTCGCGAAAGCGATCCGCCAGCTCGGGCGGGACAGCGAACAGGACCAGGTGATGCACCACCTGCAGATTGCCCGGCGCGGCACGGAAGCCGGTGATGTAGGCCGACTCATCCAGCGGCCAGTCGATCACGAAGCAGCGGTAATCGTCGGCCTGGTCCTGGCGCGGCAGGTAGGACTGCCCGGGCAGCACGTCGATGGCCACATCGTAGGCAAAGTGGCCATGCGGCGCAGTGCGGACTCCATTGGCCGAGCCGGGCGCACCGAGCGGATAACCGGCATCGGCCCAGGCGACAAAGCGGGCGATGTCGGCATCGGACAGCGAAATGTCTTCCACGTACTGCTGATGACCGGGCTCGGCCAGCCAGGGCGGCATGCGTCGCTCGCTGACCGTGGAGACAATCGCCGGCCCGAGGCGATAGGTGAACTCCGGGTCGGCAAAGGAGAATGAAATGCTGTCTTCGGCATGGCACATGATGCAGTGCTGATCGATCAGCGGCCGAATGTCGCCATGAAAGTCAGGCGGGCTGGCCGCCAGATGCGTTACGGCGAAGACCGCCGCCAGAACCAGAATCCTCATATTCATCCCTCTCGATTCAGTGTTTGAGCACGTTGCTCGCTACTCCGAAAGCGCCTGGAGTTTGCGCCGCAGGGTTTGCAGATCGCTGCTGTTGAGATGACCCAGATGCCGATGGCGTTCGTCACCGCTGGCATCGAGAAGCACCAGGGTCGGCGTGGTCATGATGCCCAGCGCCTGGCTCAAGCCGGCCCCTTCATCGAACCAGAACCGTTCAGGATGCTCAGCGAATACCGGTCGGGGAGACAAGGCCGCCGCCGGCGCAGCCATGTCTTCATCAATGCTGATCGCCATGTAGCTCAGCCCCGGGAAGCCCTGGCTGAGGCGGTCGATGTCTTCCATCATGCGGAAGCA
>SKKM01000291.1 GCA_007121485.1 Wenzhouxiangella sp.
GGTTTGCTGAGCAAGATTCTAATCATCGGGGTATTTCTGGGAATTCTATACACGCTGGCTTCCAGCTTTTACTTCCTGGTCAGTGACGATCAGGACAGCGAGCGGGCTGTCCGTAGATTGAGCTGGCGCGTAGGTTTGTCGCTGGCCTTGCTCGCGGCGCTGTGGGGCGGATTCCATTTCGGAATCATCGAACCGCAAGGCGTCAATCCGGTTCGTTACCCGGGGCCGCCCCCCGGCTGAGGAAAATCACGGCGCCCTGGTCAGGGCAGGCGTTCCAGCACGTATTCAGCGCTCGACACCCGGTACTCGCCCGGGCCCTCGACCAGTACATCCTTGACCACGCCGTCCTGGATGATCATGGCGTAACGCTGGCTGCGCATGCCCATGCCAAAGGCGCGCCCGTCCAGTTCCAGACCCAGCGCGCGGGCGAAGTCGCCGTTGCCGTCGGCCGCCATGACAATCTGCTTTTCGGCACCGGAAGACTTGGCCCAGGCCCCCAGCACGAAGATGTCGTTGACCGCCGTGCACACGATGCGGTCGACACCGCGGGCCTGCAACGCTTCGAAGTGCTCGAGAAAGCTGGGCAGATGCTGGGCCGAGCAAGTGGGTGTGAAGGCCCCGGGAACGGCGAAAAGGACTACCAGTCCCTGCCCAAGCAGTTCGGTCGAATCGACGGGGTGGGGACCTTGCTCGCCGGCAACGGTGAGCTGCGAGGACGGGATGCGGTCTCCGGGCTGAATGCTCATGCCTGTGTCTCCAGCGCCTTGTTGATGGAGGACAGCAGGGCGCCCTTGTCCACCGGCTTGGTGATGTAGGCGGCGGCGCCCTGGCGCATGCCCCAGATCTTGTCGGTCTCCTGATCCTTGGTGGTCACGAAGATCACCGGTATTCCGGCCGTGGCCGGGTTGCGGGCGATCTTGCGCGTGGCCTGGAAGCCGTTCAGCCCCGGCATGACGACGTCCATGAGAATGAGGTCAGGATGCTCGCTGGCCGCCTTTTCCACGCCTTCACTGCCGTCCTCGGCGGTGATGACATCGAATTTTGCATCTTCCAGGATCTTTCGCAGAGCGTACAGGTGAGCCTGCGAATCGTCGACGACCAGAATCTTTGTCATGCTGGGAAAACCTGCCGAGAGCGCTCGTTGCCGGGACTGCCAATGATACTGCAAAGCGGGTTCAGGCGGCGGCATCGGCGCCGATGCGAACCAGGGTTCTGCCGTGACCGCCGCCGCTCAGCAGGCGTTCGAAGCAGTCCGGCAGACCGTCCAGTTCGCTGACCGCGGTGACGATCTTGTCCAGGTGCCGGGGCTTCCAGTCGCCGGCCAGTCGTTGCCAGACTTCGCTGCGGATGGAATAGCGGCAGCCGGCCGAATTGATGCCGATCAGGCTGATGCCGCGAATGATGAAGGGCATGACCGTGGTGTTGAGGTCGATGCCGCCGGCCATTCCGCACGAGGCGATGCTGCCCCAGGGCTTGATCATGCGGGTCAGGCCGCTCAGCCCCTCGCCGCCGACGTTGTCCAGGGCGCCGGCAAAACGGGCCGAGGCCATGGGAGCGCTGGGCCATTCCAGGCCGTGCCGGTCCACGCACTGTTCGGCGCCGAGTTCGTGCAGCCAGCCGAATTCCTCGCTTTTGCCGCTGAGCGCGCAGACCTCGTAGCCGGCCTTGGAGTAGATATCCACGGCCAGCGAGCCGACCCCGCCGCTCGCACCGGTCACGCACAGCGGCCCCATGTCCGGGGTCTGCCCGTTGGCCTCCATGCGATAAAGGCCTAGCGCGGCGGTGAAGCCGGCCGTGCCCAGGGCCATGGCTTCGCGCAGATCCAGACCTTGCGGGAGGGGAATCAGCCACTCCGAAGGCACGCGCAGGTATTCGCTGTAGCCGCCGTCGCGGGTCTCGGACAGGCCGCAGCCGGTCATCAGCACCTCATCGCCCTCGCGAAAATCGGCCGATTCCGATTGCGCCACGACACCGGCGACGTCGATTCCGCCATTGAGGGGGAATTGACGCAGAATCTTGCCCTTGCCGGTGCCAGCCAGGGCGTCCTTGTAGTTGACGCTGGACCAGGCCACCTGGATGACCACGTCGCCGGCCGTCTGCTCGTCGACGCCCTGCTCGACGACTTCCGAGCGGTGGCCTGTCTCGTCGTCGAAGATCCGGAAGGCTTTGAAGCGGGTCGGCACCATGGGTCTAGTTGGCCTTGTGGATGGCGCGCTTGTCCACCGCCAGGGCTGCCTCGTGGATGGCCTCGGACAGGGTGGGGTGGGCGTGGACGATACGGGCCAGGTCCTCGCTGGCGCCTGCGAACTCCATCGCCACCACCAGCTCGGCAATCATTTCCGAGGCGGTGGGACCGATGATCTGGGCGCCCAGGATGCGGTCGGTCTCGGCATCAGCCAGGATCTTGACGTGGCCGGCTGCCTCGCCCATGGCCAGCCCGCGGCCGGTGGCGGCAAACGGGAAGCTGCCGGCCTTGTAGTCGACGCCATCTTCCTTGAGCTGCTTCTCGGTCTTGCCGACCCAGGCGATTTCCGGGTCGGTATAGATGACCCAGGGCACGTGGTCCAGGTTGATGTGGCCGTGCTGGCCGGCGATCGTCTCGACCACGGCCACGCCTTCCTCGGAGGCCTTGTGGGCCAGCATCGGGCCGCGCACCAGGTCGCCAATGGCCCAGACGCCGTCAGCCGTGGTCCGGCAATCCTGGTCCACCTTGACCTGGCCGCGCTCGGTCAGCTCGACGCCGCAATCCTCGGCCAGCAGGCCTTCGCTGGCGGCCTTGCGGCCCACAGCGACCAGCAGCTTGTCGAAAGTCTCGGTCTTTTCCTCGCCTTTTTCGACGAAGCTGACCCTGACCTTGCCGTCGGCCAGTTCGGCGCCCGACACCTTGGTGCCGAGGCGAATGTCGAGGCCCTGCTTCTTGAACTCGCGTGCCGCGGCCCGACTCATGTCGGGATCGACCACCGGCAGCAGCTCTTCCATGGCTTCGAACAGGATGACTTCTGCTCCCAAGCGCTTCCATACGCTGCCCATTTCCAGGCCGATCACGCCGGCGCCGATCACGCCCAGGCGCTCCGGCACCTCGCCGAATTCCAGCGCGCCGACGTTGTCGACGACGTGCTCGCCGTCGATTTCCACGTTGGGGATGGTGAAGGGCACCGAGCCGGCGGCCAGGATGACCTGCTTGCCCTTGGCCGTGTAGCCTTCGCCGTCGTTGGGGCTGACCTCGACTTCGCGCCCGGCCAGCAGCTTGCCGCGGCCATTGGCAAACTCGATCTTGTTGGCCTTGAACAGTTGCATCAGGCCGCCGTTGAGCTGCTTGATGACCTTGCGCTTGCGATCGATCATGGTGCCGACGTCCATCTGCAGGCCGTCGACCGAAATGCCGTGGGCGGCATAGTCATGCTCGATGTGGTGATAGTGCTTGGATGAATCCAGCAGGGCCTTGGACGGCACGCAGCCGACGTTCAGGCAGGTGCCGCCGGGAGCCGGCTTGCCGTCTTCGTCCTGGCGATCGTCGATCAGCAAGACCTTCATTTCCAGCTGCGCGGCGCGGATCGCGGCCACGTAGCCGCCGGGCCCGCCGCCGATCACGATCAGATCGAATTCCTTGTCAGACATCGTCATTCCTTGGATCAGTTGGTTTTTAACCGCAGATGAACGCTGATGAACGCGGATAAAAGAAAGGGCTTTGTCGCGATATCCAAGCTGCCCCGTCTTGTCTTGATCTGCGTTTATCTGCGTTCATCTGCGGTTTCATATTTCAGATCTCAAAGCCCGAGCAGCATCCGCGCCGGGTCCTCCAGCGCCTGCTTGACCGCCACCAGGAACTGGACGGCGTCCTTGCCGTCGATAATGCGGTGGTCGTAGGACAGGGCGATGTACATCATCGGGCGGATCACCACCTGGCCGTTCTCGGCCACCGGCCGCTCCTTGATCGCGTGCATGCCCAGGATGGCGCTTTGCGGCATGTTCAACAGCGGGGTCGACAGCAGTGAGCCGAACACGCCGCCGTTGGTGATGGTGAAGGTGCCGCCCTGCAAATCCTCGAGCTTGATCGTGCCCTTGCGCGCCTGCTCGGCGTAATCGGCGATCGCGCCCTCGATGTCGGCCAGGCTCATGCGGTGGGCGTCGCGCAGGATCGGGACCAGCAGGCCGCGCTCGGTGGACACGGCAATGCCGATGTCCTGGAAGCCGTGGTAGACGATTTCGTCGCCGTCGATGGAAGCGTTGACCACCGGATGCTTGCGCAGGGCTTCCGAGCAGGCCTTGACGAAGAATGACATGAAACCCAGCTTGACGTCGTGGCGCTTGGCGAAATCGTCCTTGTAGCGGTTGCGGATGTCCATTACCGCCTGCAGGTTGACTTCGTTGAACGAGGTCAGGATCGCCGCGGTGTTCTGGGCGTCCTTCATGCGCTCGGCGATGCGTGATCGCAGGCGCGACATCTTGACCCGCTCTTCCGGTCTCGGGCCAGCGCCCTTGAGGTGGGCCAGGACGTCGCCCTTGGTCAGGCGGCCGCCGCGACCGCTGGCCTCGACCCCGGACGGATCGA
>SKKM01000001.1 GCA_007121485.1 Wenzhouxiangella sp.
CGAAATCTTGTGTGCCCCGGCCGCAATGGCGTTGCGCGCGCCGATCAGGTTGGGCACCAGCGCCGCGACGGTTAGCCCGGCGATGCTGCGCGCATGCGCGACCAGCTCGGCCGTATCAGCCAGCTGCGGCAAGAGTTTGGGCGGCACGAAAGAGCCGACTTCGATTTCGCGCACGCCGGCGGCCGCCTCGGCCTCGATCCAGGCCTTCTTGGCCGCCGTCGGCATGATGGACTTGAGGCTCTGCAGGCCGTCGCGCGGACCGACCTCGCTGATCAGCACCCCGGGTTTGTCGGATGAATTCATGGGCACCACCGTTTGCAGGGCTGGAACAATTTGTCCGGACATTTTATCCTATTGCGACCTGAGCTTGAACCTGGAGCATCACAATGGCCAAAACCGCAGAGCCTGAACAGCCGCTGAGCGGTATCCGTGTCGCCGAGTTCACCCACATGGTCATGGGGCCAACTTGTGGCCTGATTCTGGCCGACCTGGGTGCCGATGTGATCAAGATCGAGCCGCCCGGCGGCGACAAGACCCGGCGCCTGCTGGGCTCCGGGGCCGGATATTTCCCAATGTACAACCGCAACAAGCGCTCGGTCTGTCTGGACTTGAAATCGCTGGCGGGAAAAGCGGCCGCGCTGAAGATCATCGACGGGGCCGATGTGCTGATCGAGAACTTCCGGCCGGGCGCCATGGCCCGGCTGGGCTTTGACTACGAGACCCTGTCCAGCCGCAATCCGGGCCTGATCTACTGTTCGGAGAAAGGCTTCCTGGAGGGACCCTATGCCCACCGAACCGCGCTCGACGAGGTCGCGCAGATGATGGGTGGGCTGGCCTACATGACCGGGCCGCCGGGTCGTCCACTGCGCGCCGGTGCCAGCGTGATCGACGTTCAGGGCGGACTGTTCGGCGCGCTCGGTGTTTTGGCCGCGCTGCAGCAGCGCCAACGGACCGGTCGGGGCCAGCAGGTGGTCAGCTCGCTGTTCGAGAACAGCACTTTCCTGGTCGGTCAGCACATGGCCCAGTACGCCGTCACCGGCCAGCCGGCGGCACCGATGCCGGCCCGGATTTCGGCCTGGGCCGTTTACGAGGTGTTCGAGACCGCCGATGGCGAGCAAGTGTTCGTAGGCGTGGTCAGCGATACCCAGTGGCGACTGTTCTGCGAAGCCTTCGAGTTGACCGACTTCGCCCAGGACCCAGGGCTGGCGGCCAACAGCGATCGCGTGCGTCAGCGCGAGCGCATCATTCCCCTCATCCAGGCCACCTTCCGCAGCTACAGCAAAAGCGAGCTGATGGACAAGCTCGAGCAAACCGGGCTGCCGTTTGCCCCGATCACCCGCCCCGAAGATCTGTTCGACGATCCGCATCTCAAGGCCAGCGAAGGCCTGGTCGAGCTCACCCTGACCGACGGCCCGGCCGCCGGCGGCAAGGCCCGGTTGCCGGCGCTGCCGCTGGCCATGGCGGGCCGGCGCTTTGGCTGCCGCAATGATCTGCCGCGGGCGGGCCAGCACACCCGCGAGGTGCTGATCGAGGCCGGCTTTTCGGACAGTGAAGTGGTCGACCTGCTGGCTGCTGGCAGCGCGCTGGCCGCCGATCAGGCCGACGGAAGTTCGTAGACCCAGGGGCGCTCGCGCCGATCCCGCTCAAGAAAGTTCTGGATGTGCTGATCCTCGGCCAGAGTTGCGGCAATCGGGTCCAGGCCCTCCAGCAGCAGGTGACGCGCCTGCTCGGCGATGCGGAACGCGTGGCTTGAGCCATCGGCATCCACCAGCTGGCAGTTTTCAAGGTCAATGGTCAAGGGCCGGCCGGGCTTGGCCTCCTCGGCTGCCGCCAGGACCGCGACCTGGGACTCGTCCAGCTCGACCGGCACGATGCCGTTGCGCACGCAATTGCCGTGAAAGATCGAGCCAAAGCTGGGTGCCACTATGGCCAGAAAACCGAAATCCTTGAGCGCCCAGACGGCGTGTTCGCGTGATGAGCCGCAGCCGAAATTGGCGCCTGCCAGCAGGATGCTGGCCTGGCGCCAGGGCGCTCGATTGAGAACAAAGCCCGGTTCTTCCGCTCGGCTGGCGACATCACGGTAGCGCCAGTTGGCGAACAGGCCTTCGCCCAGGCCCTCCTTGGATACGCGCTTCATCTCGCGGCTGGGAATGATCGCATCAGTATCGATGTTGATTCGCAGCAGCGGGGCAGCGATTCCCGTATGGCGAACGAAAGGCTCCATGGGCGATCCTCTATGGCTTTCCGAATTGGCGGGCGTCAGCGATGCAGCCCGCCAGCGCCGAGGCCGCCACCGTGACTGGGCTGGCCAGATGCGAGCGCGTCGCCGGCCCCTGGCGATTTTCAAAGTTCCGGTTGGTCGAAGTGACCACGCGCTGACCCTGACCGAAACTTTCCCCACCGGCGAAGAAACACATCGAGCAGCCGGACTCACGCCACTCGAAACCGGCGTCGGTAAAGATACGATCCAGGCCCTCGGCCTCGGCCTCGCGCTTGACGCGGCTTGAGCCCGGCACGCAAATGGCCTTGACCCCGGCTGCCACCCGCCGGCCATTGAGCAACTCGGCGGCTGCGCGCAGATCACTTAACCGACTGTTCGTGCATGAGCCGATGAATGCGGCATCGATTGGTTGGCCGATCAGCGGCGCACCGGGCTGCAAACCCATGTAAGCCAGTGCCCGCTCCATGGCCTGGCGCCGCTTGGCGTCACTCTCTCGGGCCGGGTCCGGAACCGCTTCGTCGATCGCGATCTCGTGCTGCGGACTGGTGCCCCAGGTGATGCGCGGGCCGATGGCACCGGCGTCGATCACGACTTCGGCATCGAAACAGGCTTCCGGATCCGTGCCCAACGTGCGCCAGTGTGCCACCGCCCGATCCCAGGACGGGCCCTGCGGGGCGAAGCGGCGGTTGTGTACGTACGAGAGGGTCTTGTCATCCGGCGCGATCAGTCCTGAGAAAGCCCCGAACTCGACCGCCATGTTGCACAGGGTCAGGCGCGCTTCGACCGCCAGGTCGCGCACCGCAGAGCCGGCGAATTCGACCACGCAACCCACGCCGCCGCCGGCCCCGTGCGCACCGATCAGGGCCAGGATCATGTCCTTGGCCGACACCCCGAAGCCCAAGCGACCCTCGAAGCGCACCCGCATCTGGCGTGGACGCTCGACCACCAGGGTGCCTGTGGCCAGCGCATGTTCAGCCTCGCTGGAGCCTATTCCCCAGCCCAGGGCGCCCAGACCACCGACGGTGCCGGTATGGCTGTCAGGGCAGACCAGGGTCAGGCCAGGCAGAGCAATCCCCTGCTCCGGAGACACGACATGGACGATGCCCTGGTCCGGGTCGCCGATATCGAACAGATGAATTCCAGCCGCCCGGGCCGCGACGCGCGTGGTTGTGATGAACTCGCGCCCTCCCGGCATTCGCGTCTCGTCGCCACGGCCCGGGAATGTGTCAACAATGTGATCCATGGTGCAGAACACCCGCTCTGGTGAACGGATCTGGCGGCCCTGGTCGGCCAGGCTTTTCAGGGCAATGCTACCGGTGCGTTCATGCAGAAAGACCCGATCAATCGCCACGATCGCGGCGCCGGACGGCCCGGCCTTGATCACGTGCTGGTTCCATATTCGGTCGAACAAGGTGAGCGTGGATGAATAGGATTTCATGGTCGTGGGCAACAATGTGTCCGGACTTTTTCCCATGGCCCGCAAAAGTAACACTTTTTTGGCTTCCAGGCTGCGTGCCCAGTGCGTTGCCTTGGGCTGCTGTGTCGGGAGGTAGTCATTCCAGTGCGGCAGTTCGGCCACGAAAAGCCTTCGCCGCCTGCAAACCCGCTGATTACTCGGCTGAGGGTGTCACTAGTCGGCCAAATCTGTTTTAATGTCGATTAGCCGTGGTGTAGGGCCCACCTTGCCTGGATGATTGAGATGAGTGTCAAGATGAAACGAGTTTGCTGTTTTTGCCTGCCGCTGTTGCTGGCCGTTTTGCTGTCACCGGCCTGGGCGGCCAACGACCAGTGCCTGATGTGCCACCGGGCCATGGCCGAAACGCCGGTGCAGGCGCATCAGAACTGCATGATCTGCCACCGTGATGGCGCTGATGAGCACATGGCCAACATCCGCGTGCCGCCGGAGCCGGTTCCGGACGAAACCTGCGTCATGTGCCACCGCCCCACCGAGTCCTTCAAGGCGATCTCGGCGCACCAGCAGGGCATGGAGTGTGCCGCCTGTCATCTGATTCACGATAAATAGCCAAGTTGTGCGAGTGTTTGCATTTTTTGGCCGGGGGCGGGGCCCTGGATGTTAAACTTGCGTTAGGGGTGGGTGGCTTGAAACGGCGGAGCCGACAGGATGGTGCGCCATGACGGCCGTCAGCCCCAATAGCGAAGCCCTGCAGCAGCAAGTCACCGAGCTGTCTGCGGCCCTGGCGGACGCGGTGGAGCAAGCGGTCGGTGACCGCAAGTCTCTTCGACTTTTCCAGTCCATCCTCGACAGCATCCCCGGCATCACCTATCGCTGCCAGAACGACCCCGACTTCACCA
>SKKM01000008.1 GCA_007121485.1 Wenzhouxiangella sp.
GCGATCTTGTTTGCTGGTAATTGAGAATGGCTGTTTCCACCTCAAAAAAGTATTTCAGGAGATGATCCTCATGTCCCCAAAAATGCGTATTGTCCGAATCTTTAGGTTCGAAATCCTGCACGCAGCTTGCAAAGAAAAGCAAGACCAGTGTTATAAGAAATAAACGCTTTGTCACAAACATACAGATACATTAACCCCAATTAATATGCCTTTTTGGACAAGCAATTATTTATTAGAGAGTTAAAGTATTTAACAAAATTAAATAATTAAATGCTTTTTTCAGAAATGAAGAAATTTGGTCGCTTTTTATTCGAATGTGAAGATAAGGTTATTTTGATTAATAGTTCCGTCGTATCAACACAAACACCATCATCAGCACGCCCAATAGTGCCAGTGCCCATGATGAGAGCGGGATCGAACGGGTGGATGTACAAGCGAGTAAGTCCGGGTCTGTTACTGGTGCACCAAAAACATTACCGATAGGTGAAATCTCATATTCCCAGTTGAATTGTTCGACCAGTTCTGAAGCCAGGATGCAACCTCCACTTTCATCGTTAACAACTGTCATGACCAACCCATCACTTCCGGCAGGGAAGCCATTGTCTGCCCCTTGACGTAAATCCCATACAATGCTTGGGCAAAACAGGTCGAGTCCCAGATAGGCATCATCTTTGAGAATGAAGCAAGCTTTGAAGAGGTATGTCCATTCACTTTGTGACAGGGGGATTGGTGTTGCACCATCATCCACCTTTTCTATGGCCTGATTGATAAAAAGGGCGTCACCACCAAACGAAAAGAAGTTGCCATCTCCGGTACTTGTAACTACACCGATGCCATCTGGCGCTACACCATAACCTCCTTGAAAGTCGCTGAATGCAAGAAAATCAAACAAGTCATGGTCGACAAAAAACCGTGCATTCATTCCGAATAATTCCGTGCCCTCGGTATCGGTAATGAACTCTACGTCCACGCAGTATAGGTTATCGGCCGGTAGAAATTCCGGGTTTGCGAAGCGGGCGGTAATACCCGGCCCGGACTGCGCAAATAGATGTGAAATGCTGACTATGGATAACAGCATAAAAAACAATATTGATCGCGCTGTTATATTTCCAGCTTTATTAAAACTATTCATGATGGAATACACTGTTGAAGTTTTCATCTCTTTATTTTTTTGTTGCATTTTGTAATTCAGGTTTTAGTTTAATATTGATCGTGGAGACCTGCAACTATAGGCTGTTGCAAGTCTCCACGATTCAATATCAATGTACCCAAGGCACATCTGTTGATTCTACTGCATTAATAATCCAGAGGTTTCTGTCGCTTTCATTGGTATCGCCGTTCATGTCGCAGTCACCAATTCGATAGCGGCTAATGGTTCCGTTTTGGCTTTGCCAGATGATTCTGTCAGCATCATTAATGATCGTTCCATCAGCTGCACTCGATTGATCGCCGTTGCCACCAAACATCACAAATAAATTGCTTTCAATTTGCTTTTGGCCATCAGGGTCATATCCCATTGTGTCTCTGAAATCATAAGACAGCTCACTATCCAAAAACAGGATGGCTTCCGACATCACAAGCAGGTGGTTGCGATGTTCTACCACAATGTGATACTCCTGCGTGAGTGTCAGGTCGCAGCCAGAGAAGGCATTTTCATCAAACACAATTCTTCCATCGTTATGTAGCAGTGCAGCGGTAACACAGCCTGAAACAGGGCCTCCGTCAGGTGTCTGCCTGATGGAAACGAGTACCCAGTCGACCACCGTTGAGGCATAGCCCGCATCTCCCGGTTGGTCATCGGCGCTATCGTTAAATCCAGCACCTTCAGTGCCGCCATAAAACCATGGTCCTATGTCGTAAGGCTGCCCCACCGGTGTCTGATGTGTTGCACCGTGATAGAATGGGTCAGAAGATGTTTGTCCGGGAAGCAGTCGCAAGTCGTTAAGGTCGGTGCGCATCAGATCACCAACGTTTAGCAAAGTATATTCAGTACAGTCACCAGGTACTACGGAAGCACCTTCGAGGTACACCCATA
Organism: Wenzhouxiangella sp.; assembly: GCA_007121485.1. GTDB lineage: Bacteria > Pseudomonadota > Gammaproteobacteria > Xanthomonadales > Wenzhouxiangellaceae > Wenzhouxiangella. The sequence continues at coordinate 2,036 of SKKM01000008.1, forward strand.
CTTCGACTTCGAAATCGCTTGTGAGTGGCTCGATGGAGGCAGAGTCTTCGTCATTGGTCTCCGGTTCATCGCCGGTAACGGTTGCGGTGTTGGTATAAGTACCAGTTCCCAGTACAGTTACAGTTATATTTAGCGTAGCTGTTTCGTCAACATTCAATTCTGGAATGTCCCAGGAAACTACTCCTCCAACAAAGGTGGTTGATCCCAAACTGCCGCCATCATTGCTGACATATTCATAACCTGATGCCAGGGCATCCACTATTTCAAGGTTGGTAGCGGTGGAGGGTCCTGCATTGGCTACTTCGATGGTGAACGTGATTTGTTCTCCAACTTCGGGAGTTGGGTCGCTCACTGTTTTAGTGAGTGAGACGTCGGCTTCTCTCTCAACTTCTGTTATATCTTCATCTTCATTATTATCCGGATCGGGATCAAACGTTGTGGAGGTAACAGTGGCCACGTTGGTAATGCTTCCATCCGCGTTTGGTGCCACCGTGGCGGTGATGGTCAGTGTGGCGATTTCGTCAACATCCAGTGAGCCAATATCCCAGGTTGAGGTTGCGCCTGACCAGCTGCCAACAGAAACGCTTGTATCTACATTAATCAAATCAGAAGGTAAAACGTCTTCAACTTCAACATTTTCTGCTGTATCAGGCCCAAGGTTGGTAACCTGGATGGTGTAGGTGATGTTTTCACCTGCAACAACCGGCTTCGGTGTACCTGTTTTGCTGATTTCCAAGTCGGCCCTGATGGCAGTAATGGTTTCATCATCGCTTTCTTCTGGTAAAGGATTGTCTTGTGGGTCATCAGCGGTTGCAGTGGCCGTATTGGTGATCTGGCCGGCCATCATGTCGTCGAAGGTGATGTTGTAGGTTGCTGTCCAGCTTGCTGTTTCGCCGGGCGCTATTGTACCCTCCCCACTGCCAAGGGAACCACCCTGAAACACAAAGGCTGACAAAGAACCACTTCCAGAGAATTCTGTATCTTCAATTGACACATTAAAGAGCGTTACATTACCGGTGTTCTCTACTTCAAAGGTATAGGTGATCTCTTCGTCAACTGCCGCATAGGTGGGTTGGTTTGCGGTTTTGGTGAACGTCATGCTGGGTTGCTGGTTGGCGGTGATTTCTTCATCATCATCATCTGTAACCGATTGGGGATCCCCATTAGTGTCAGTATAATTACCGGTTACAGTGGCAGTGTTGGATAAGATGCCCGCATCCATATCTTCCTGGGTAATGGTGTAGCTGGCTGTAAAGGTCAGCACACCGCCAATGAGCAGCGCATCTTCATCGCCACCGTTAGAGGATTCACTAAAGGTAATGTCTCCGAGGGTTCCAGATCCGGAAAAGTCATCATCGCTCACCACGATATCAGTCAGGGTTACGTTACCCGTGTTGGTTACCCTAAAGGTATAGGTGATGACATCGTTCAGCTCATAGGGATCAGGACTAGCTGTTTTGATAAGTTCAATATTTGGGTCCTGATCGGCTGTAATGGTCTCATCATCATCGTCGCTGACTGCTTCATCATTGGGATCATCTCCGGTTGCAGTGGCAGTGTTGGATATACTGCCCGCATCCATATCTTCCTGGGTAATGGTGTAGCTGGCTGTAAAGGTCAGCACGCCACCAACGAGCAATGTACCTTCAGAACTGCCCGGTGAAGCGGCATCAAAATCAATCGTTGACAGGTCTCCAGATCCGGTGAAGATGTCATCACTCACCACGATATCAGTCAGGGTTACATTACCTGTGTTTGTTACCCTAAAGGTATACGTGATCTCATCGCCGAGTTCATAGGTGTCCTGGCTGGCCGTCTTGATAAGCTCTATATCCGGCTGTTGGTTAGCCGTGATGGTCTCATCATCATCGTCGCTGACTGCTACATCATTGGGATCAACTCCGGTTACAGTGGCAGTGTTGGATATGCTGCCAGCATCCATATCATCTTGGGTAATAATGTAGCTCGCCGTAAAGGTCAAAACACCACCTACAAGCAATGTACCTTCAGAACTGCCCGGTGAGTTGTCACTAAATTCAATTGATGAAAGGTTTCCAAATCCGGTAAAGTAATCATCGTTCACCTCGATATCAGTCAGGGTTACATTACCCGTGTTTGTTACCCTAAAGGTATACGTAATGACATCGTTCAGCTCATAGGGATCAGGACTAGCTGATTTGATAAGCTCTATATCGGGCTGCTGGTCGGCATCGATATCTTCATCATCCTGGGCAGTTACATCATCACCTATTGGCGGTGTGCCTGTTGCAGTAGCGGTGTTTGTTAAACTTCCTGCATCCATGTCGGCCTGGGTAATTTCGTAGGTGGCAGTAAAGTCTTGACTTTCGTTCGGCGCCAAGGTTACAGATCCGGGAGTGATAGCACTCAGACCATCCAGTGGATCGTCAACGTTCACATTGGTCAGTGTCACGTTGCCATCGTTGGTCACGGTGAAGGTA
>SKKM01000173.1 GCA_007121485.1 Wenzhouxiangella sp.
AAGCCGGTGAGCACCATCTGCGTCATCTTGTACCAGGTCTCGTACATGCGCCGGCCGTAGATGCCGTGGACCTGCAGGCCCTTGAAGATGACCTGGTCCCAGTCCACGCCGGCGCCCTTGGGCAGAATGCCGAGCAGCGCGACCCGGCCGCCGTGGTACATGCAGTGCAGCAGGTCTTCGAAAGCGTCGGGATGACCGGACATCTCCATGCCGACGTCGAAGCCGTCTATGTCGAGCACGTCGAGAATGTCGCGCAGATTTTCCCGGGCCACGTTGACGGTGCGCGTGGCGCCCATGTCCGCGGCCAGCTGGAGGCGGTAGTCGTTGACGTCGCTGACCACGATGTGGCGGGCGCCGACATGCTTGGCGATACCGGCGGCGATGATGCCGATGGGGCCGGCGCCGGTGATGAGCACGTCTTCACCGACCAGGTCGAACTGCAGCGCGCAGTGGGCCGCGTTGCCGAAGGGATCGAAAAACGAGGCCAGTTCCGAAGGGATCTCGTCGGGGATCGGCCACAGGTTGGTCGCCGGTACCACCACGTACTCGGCAAAGGCACCGTCGCGGTTGACCCCGATGCCCTGGGTATGCGGGCACAGGTGCTGTTTGCCGGCCCGGCAGTTGCGGCAGACGCCGCACACCACGTGGCCTTCGGCGGAGACGCGCTGGCCTTCGTGGTAGCCGCGCACGCCGGGGCCGATCTCGGCGATGCGGCCGACAAACTCGTGGCCGATCACCAGCGGCGTCCGGATGGCGCGCTGCGCCCAGTCATCCCATTTGTAGATGTGCAGGTCGGTCCCGCAGATCGAGGTCTTTTCCAGCTTGATCAGAACCTCGTTGGCACCGGCCCGGGGTTTCGGCACCTCGCGCATCTCGATGCCGGGGGCGGCCTGTGCCTTGACGAGGGCGCGCATGGTCGAAGTCATGGGGGTTTCTCGCAGAGAAAGGTACCGGAATTATACGGGACGCTCATTTGTCCAGTGTGGCAAGCAGGATCGGCAACCAGGCCACCGCGCCGCCCTCGAGGTGCCAGTGCGCGCAGCGGGTCAGCTCGCTGGCGACCGGATTGACCTCGACCATGCTGGCGCCATGCTCGACGGCGTGGATCGGAATGCCGGCGGCCGGGTACACGACGCCGGAGGTGCCGACCACGATCATCAGGTCGCAGTCGCGGGCGGCGGCCAAGGCGCCTTCCAGTACCGCGCCATCGAGCGCCTCGCCGAACCACACGACGTCCGGGCGCGCCAGCCCATCGGGGTGGTGCGGGGAGGGCGGCGGCGAGTGTTCACCGTGGCGGGCCAGCCACTCGGTATCGATGGGGCGGCGGGTGCGCGAACAGATGCTGCGGCTGATGTTGCCGTGCAGCTCCAGCACCCCCCGGGAGCCGGCGCGCTGGTGCAGGCCATCGACGTTCTGGGTGACCAGGGTGAAGCGGCTCACGCGGGCCTCGAGCCGGGCCAGGGCCTGATGGCCGGCGTTGGGCCGGCAGCCGGCGATCAGCTTGCGACGCCAGCGGTACCAGTCCCAGACCAGCCGCGGGTCCTGGGCGAAACCTTCCGGTGTCGCCAGCCGCATGGGATCGTGCCTGGCCCACAGTCCGCTCTGCGCTTCGCGGAAGGTGGGCACTCCGGATTCGGCCGACATGCCGGCGCCGGTCAGGACGACGATGTCCTGCGCCGTCCGCAGGACCTCGGTCAGGTCCGGCGGCAGCGGCTGGCCGGGAGAAACGGGTTGCGGTGCCATCTTGGTGGGGTGTTTGCGACTGCGGGTGTGGAAGCCTCCGGCGCCGTGCCGCAAGCGGCCTCGTCCAGGCTGCGAGACGATGGCCTGCGCGCCGCCCCGTCAGGCCGAGCCATTGGGGACGTCGACCCAGGGAAAGTCATCGGCTTCCATGGTTTCCTGGTAACCCTCGATCCGTTCAACGGCGACGTCGGTGCGATGGAAGCGGGCAATGTGAAAGACTGCGTCGCCCTCGTTGACCAGCGGCAGGTTCAGGCGTCCGATCACGATGCCGCTGAACGGCGCGCGGATTTCCCTTTCGCGTTCGCCGAAAGGGTCCGAGGTCGCGCCGAGCACGGTCTGGTCACGCATGACCCGGTCACCCAGGCCGACGTAGCTGCGGAACACGCCGCTCTGCGGTGCTCTGACCCAGGCGCTGGAGCGCGCGATGATGGGTTCCCGGGGCGCCTTGCGCCGGCTCTTGCCGAGCATGCCGAGGGCGCGCATCACGCGCACGATGCCTTCGACGCCACCGCGGATGCACAGCTCGTCCAGGCGCAGGGCTTCGCCGGCCTCGTACAGCAGGATGGGCACGTCGACCGCGGCGGCCGAGGCACGCAGCGATCCGTCGCGGATTTCGCTGTTGAGAATGACCGGGGTGCCAAAGGCGCGCGCCAGTTCCAGGGTCTCGGCATGGTCGAGATTGGCCCGGATCTGGGGCAGGTTGCTGCGGTGGATGGCGCCGGTATGCAGGTCGATGCCGTGGGTGCAGCGCTTGACGATCTCGCGCATGAACAGCTCGGCGATGCGCGCCGCCATGGAGCCGCTGTTGGAGCCGGGGAAGCTTCGGTTCAGGTCGCGCCGGTCAGGCAGGTAGCGGCTGGTGTTGATGAAACCGTACAGGTTGACGATGGGCACCGCAATCAGCGTGCCGCGGAGCCTGTCAAGCTGCGGCACGCGCAGCAGCCGGCGGATGATTTCCACCCCGTTGAGTTCGTCGCCGTGGATGGCTGCACTGACGAACATCACCGGCCCGGCCCGCTTGCCGCAAATGACCTGGATCGGCATGGTGGTCGGGGTGTAGGTGTAAAAGCGCCCGACCTCCAGCTCCAGCCGGCGGCGTTCGCCCGGCTTGACCTCGACATTGCCGATGGTGATGGGGCGGTTGGGTTCTCTCTTTGGCGTGGACATCGGGCGTCTTGGTCAGGGGGAATCTCGGTCGCGATTGTAAGCGCTTGCGCCGTCATGCACGCCTGCAGACCGTTTCGACCGTGCCGGGGTCGTGCGGATTGACGGCGTACCCGCCAGGCATTACGGTAGCCGCTGATCGACAGGCAGTCCGCGCACAGACGGGCAAGGCTCGGGGCAGGCACTACGAATGATCGGAAACCTGGGTTTGCTGCTGGGGCTTGCTGCCCTGATCCTGATGGCGCTGCGCGGCGTCAATATCCTGATTGCGGCCCTGGTCGCCAGTCTGATCGTGGGCTTGAGCAACGGGCTGGCCGTCGACGGCATTCTGCTGCAGCATTTCGCCTTCGGCCCGCTCGGCGCATTCACCTTTGCCGGTCAGTTCTTCGTGCTGTTTTTGACCGGCGCCATCTTCGGCAAGATGATGTCCGCCAGCGGCGCCACCACGGCGATCGCGCAGGCGGTGATCGACCGGCTTGGGGCCGAGCGCACCCTGCTGGTCACGATCCTGGTCTGCGGCGCGTTGACCTATGGCGGTGTGGTGCTGTTCGTGGTGATCTTCACCATGTATCCGCTGGGTATCGCCCTGATGCGCCAGTCCGACCTTCCCAAGCGCCTGTTCTGCGGGGCGGCGGCGCTGGGCGCCGGCACTTTCACCATGACGGCATTGCCGGGCACCCCTTCGATCCAGAACGTCATTGCCGCCTCCGCCCTCGGCACCGATCTGTTCGCCGGCATTCTGCCGGGCCTGGTCGGGGCCGCGGTCATGGCCCTCGGCGGCTGGCTTTACCTGGAAAACCAGTGGCAGCGGGCGCGGGCCAGCGGCGAGGGCTACGAGGCCAACCCCCAGGATGCGGCGATGGAAAAAATGACCCCGGAGGTGCGTGATGCACCTGCCTGGATCCTGGCCGTGATACCCCTGGTGACCGTGCTCGGCACCATCATCGTGCCGCGCCTGCTGACGGCGACCGGCCTGGCCGATGCGGATACGCCGGTGATCGGCGGGCTGGTCGCCTTTGCCGGCGCCCAGCCGGTGATCTGGCCGAGCTTTGCCCTGCTGCTGGGCTCGACCGCCTGCCTGCTGCTGTTTCCGAACCTGCGCCGGCGCTTCATGGAAGCACTGGGGGTGGGCGCCAACGACAGCATCATGCCCTTGCTGAACACCGCCGCCGTGATCGGTTTTGGCGGGGTCGTGACGCAGACGGCGGGCTTTGGCGTTTTCGCCCAGGGGGTGATGGCGCTGGACCTGCCGCCGCTGCTGTCAGTGGCGGTGTCGGTGAGCGTGGTCTCCGGGATTGTCGGTTCTGCCTCCGGCGGCCTGCAGATCTTCCTGCAGACCTTCGCCGAAACCTACCTGGCCATGGGCGTGGCGCCGGAGGTGTTGCACCGGATCGCCGCGATTGCCTCGGGCGGGCTGGATTCCCTGCCGCACAGCGGCGCGGTGATCGCCATGCTGACCATCATGGGCCTGAAGCACGCCGAGGCCTACAGGGATATTTTCGTGGTCACCGTGCTGGTGCCCCTGGTCGCCACGCTGGCAGCCATCGGGGCCGCCCTGCTGTTCTATTGACGCGGCGCTGCC
>SKKM01000241.1 GCA_007121485.1 Wenzhouxiangella sp.
AAATCCGCTTGATGAGTTCGCCCATTACCCGCATGGACGATGACTCGACCACGATCTACGAGATCGAATCACGCATGCGTGCCGAGGGCAGCGACGAGGTGCTGTTGCCTTCGGTGTTCCTGGGCGCGGCAGCCCGGGTCGGACTGGCCCCACGCATGGACAAGGAACTGCTGCGCAGGTTGGCCGGACTGATCGCCGAGCGCAGGGATCGCAGCGACGAGGCCTGGTTGGTCACATTGTCGGTCAGCTCCATTGCCGACCAGGAGTTCTGCGATCATCTCCACGGCATGCTGACTTCGGGCGGTCTCAAGGCGGACCAGCTGATCTGGGCCTTCCGGGACCTGGAAATCGAAAACAAGCTGCGCCAGGTGCAGGATTTCATCGAACGGTTCCGCCCCTCCGGCTGTCGCTTCGCCCTGACCGATGTCGGCCCGGAAAGCAGCCCGCAGGGCTCGCTGAACTATCTCGACCTGGCCTACATGCGCTTGGCGCCGGAAATGGTGCAGAACCTGAGCGAGGATGAATCGCTGCGGGCCAAGCTGGCCGACATCGTCAGCAGCGCCCGGGAGCAGGATACCCGGGTGATCGCGCCTCGGGTCGACCACACCAGCGACCTGGCGATCCTTTGGCAGCTGGGCATCACCCTGGTCCAGGGGGAGTTCGTGCGCGAACGGGCCTCAGCTTAAGGAGCGCCCGCACACGAAACGCTGAGGATCGGCGGCAGCAATACGCCAGATCAGCGCGCGCCCTCAGACAGCGCCCGGATGCGCTCGTCGAGTGGCGGGTGACTCATCAGCAGGCGGCGCAGACCGGACCCCACGCGCCCGCGAATCCCGAAGGCTTCCACCGATTCCGGCAATTGTGAGGGCTGGTTGCTCCGCTTGAGCCGCTCCAGCGCCGCGATCATGTTGCTGCGGCCGGCCAGGCGCGCGCCGCCGGCGTCGGCACGGAACTCGCGCCAGCGCGAAAAAGCCATGACGATCATGCTGGCGAGTACGCCGAGCACGATCTGCAGCACGATGACCGAAATGAAGTAGCCGGGCCCATAGGCCCGTTCGGAACGAAACACCGCCCGGTCGATGATCTGTCCCAGCACCCTCGACAGCAGCAGCACGAAGGTATTGAGCACGCCCTGCAGCAGGCTCAGGGTGATCATGTCGCCATTGGCCACGTGGGCGACTTCATGGCCGAGCACGGCCTCGACCTCGTTGGGCCGCATGCCCCGCAGCAGCCCGGTGCTGACGGCGACCAGGGCATTGTTGCGGGAGGCGCCGGTGGCAAAGGCGTTCGGTTCCGGCGAGTCGTAGATGGCGACATCCGGCATGCCGATTCCGGACTCACGGGCCTGCCGCGACACCGTGTCGACCAGCCAGCGTTCGGTCTGGTTGGACGGCTGGTTGATGATGCGGGCGCGCGTGCTCATCAGGGCCATGCGTTTCGAAAGCAACAGGGAAACGAAGGCGCCGCCCATACCGAAGATCAGCGCGAACAGCAGGATGGCTGCGTTGTTGACGTCGATACCCTGCGCCACCAGCCACGGCTCGAGCAGGGTCATCACGATCCCGAGCACCACAAGAACGGCTAGGTTGGTAGCGAGGAACAGAAACACTCTTTGCATGATTCGACAAGGCTCCGTAATCGGACATCCGGTTCAGGGCATTTACAATGCGTCCCGGACCTCGGAATTACAAGACATCGATGGCCGGAACAGCGCCTTTTGACCGCCCCTATGTCGGCCGGTTCGCTCCTTCGCCGACCGGCGAGCTGCATTTCGGCTCCATGGTCGCCGCCGTGGGCAGCTATCTCAGGGCGCGCGAAATGGGCGGAGCCTGGCGGGTTCGCATCGAGGATCTGGATCCGCCGCGCGAAATCGCGGGAGCGGCGGAGCGGCAACTGCAGACGCTGGCGCGTTTCGGCCTCTTGCCCGACGGGCCGGTGGAGCGACAATCGCTGCTGCAGTCACGCTATCAGCGGGCCCTGCATGGGCTGCTGCAGCGCGGCCTCGCCTTCCGCTGCTCCTGCACCCGCAAGGATCTGCCCACCGACGGCGTCTATCCGGGGACCTGCCGCAAGAATGCCGCATCCGGCCGGCCGGCCCGCTCGATCCGCTTTCGCGTCGACGATGCGGAGCTTGAGTTCGACGATGCCGTGCAGGGACCCCAGCGCCAGAACCCGGCGCAGCAGTGCGGGGATTTCGTGATCCGACGCACCGACGGACTGATTGCCTACCAGCTGGCCGTCGTGGTCGACGACGGCAGCGCCGGCGTGACCGAAGTGGTCAGAGGCGCCGACCTAGTCGACTCGACCGCGCGCCAGATCCTGCTCCAGCGCGCCCTGGGGTTGCCGCGGACCGCATACGCGCACCTGCCGCTGATCGTCGATGCCCACGGCCGCAAGCTGAGCAAGTCCGAAGGCGACGACCCGATCGAGCGACTGCCGACGCCGGCCGCGCTGCGCCTGGTCCTGAGAGCGCTCGGCCATGAACCTCCGGGCGGCTTGCGCACGCTGGACGCGCTGTGGGCCTGGGCCGAAAAAAACTGGAACCTGGAGCAGGTGCCGGCCGGGCCGGTCAGCATCGGGGTGCAAGGGCCGGACCACGACGACTATACTTAGAGCGTTGAAGCTTCCAAGCAGATCTGAATCATGCCCGCCAACTATCTCGACTTTGAACAGCCGATCGCCGAACTGGAAGCCAAGATCCACGAACTGCGCCATGTCGGCTCCGATGCGTCCCTCAACATCGAGGATGAAATCCGGCGCCTGGAAGCCAAGTGCCGCGAGAAGACCGAGGCGATCTTCTCCGGCCTGAGCGACTGGCAGATTTCACAACTGGCGCGTCATCCGGAAAGACCGTACACGCTGGACTACCTGCCGATGATCTTCGAACGCTTCGAGGAACTGCACGGAGATCGCAGCTACAGCGACGACCCGGCGATCGTGGCGGGACTGGGAGAGCTGGACGGTCGCAGCTACGTGGTACTCGGCCACCAGAAAGGGCGCGATACCAAGGAGAAGGTTCGACGCAACTTCGGCATGCCCCGGCCGGAGGGCTACCGCAAGGCGCTGCGCCTGCTCGAGATGGCCGAACGCTTCCAGCTTCCGGTCATCACCTTCATCGACACGCCGGGCGCCTACCCCGGCGTTGGCGCCGAGGAGCGCGGCCAGTCCGAGGCCATTGCGCGCAACCTGCGCTACATGGCGCGGCTGCCGGTGCCCATCATCTGTAACGTGATCGGTGAGGGCGGCTCCGGCGGAGCCCTGGCGATCGGGGTGGGCGATCGGACCAACATGCTCCAGTACAGCATCTACAGCGTCATTTCGCCGGAAGGCTGCGCCTCCATTCTCTGGAAAGACGCCGAACGCGCCGAAAGCGCGGCCGAGGCGCTGGGCCTGACGGCGCGCAAGCTCAAGGAACTGGGCCTGATCGACAAGCTGATCAAGGAACCACCCGGCGGGGCTCATCGCAATCCCCAGGATGTGGCCATCAGGCTCAAGGAGACCATCGTCGCGCAGGTCAACGTGCTCGGCCGCAAGCCGGCCAGCGAGTTGCTGGAAGACCGCTTCCAGCGCCTCGCTGCCATGGGTGCTTTCGAGCGCCACTGATGGCGCACCCGCCTCGTGCCCGCTGCCCGGCTTGACCCGCCGCTTGAAGCGCTGCCCGGGTCGGGACCGGTGGTCCTGGCCTTCAGCGGCGGCGGAGACTCGGTCTGCCTGCTGCACCAGGCCCATCACCTGACCCGCACTCGCGGCCTATTGGCCGTTCATGTCGATCATGGCCTCGATCACGGCAGCGCAGCACGCGCCGCCAGGGCCGTTGCGCTGGCGGCGGCCTCGGGCGTGGATTGCCAGGTCGAGCGGGTCAAGGTGCGGCGCTCGGGCTCGCTGGAAGCCAACGCCCGCGAGGCGCGCTACGCGGCACTGGCCGGGCATGTTCCGGAAGACGGCGTCCTACTGACCGCCCACCATGCCGATGACCTGGCCGAAACCATGATCCTGAGACTCCTGCGCGGTGCCGGACCCGGCGGCTTGTGCGGGATTCCGCGCCAGCGCCGTTATGCCGGCGGCTGGCTGGTTCGCCCCCTGTTGGACTGGAACCGGGCGGACATCGTGAACTACCTGGATCAACACGAACTCGAATGGATCAGCGACCCGGCCAATGAATTGCCGGCCATGGACCGCAATTTCATTCGCCATGAAATCCTGCCGCTGCTGAAAAGCCGTTTCCCTGGCGTCGTCGGCGCAATCAACCGCAGCGCCGAACTCAATCGCGCCGCAGTCGCCAGCCTGAACGCGCTGGCCGCAGAGGATCTGGCGCACGCACGGCTCGCACAGGCGCGCGTGCACTGGCCCAGCCTGGCACGGCTGCACGCCTTCCGGCGTTCTGAAGCCCTGCGCCTGTGGTGCATCGAACTCGGCCATCCGCCCCCGCCCGGAGCGAGACTGGAGGAGTTCTTGCGCCAGGTGGAGGACAGCGCCGCCGACCGAATCCCGCAGATGCAATGGAACCGGGCCTGCATCAGGGCCTGGCGCGACTGCCTGTGGCTGGAGACACTGGGCGGTCAGGCGCAGTCGCCCTGGCGATTGCGCTGGGACGGGCAACTGGCCATCGATCTACCCGCTCCCAGCGGGCGGCTGGAACTGATCGGCGCCGGTGAATGCGCGCTGCCCGAGCTTTGCGTCTGCTCCGGCCAGCCGGGCGAGCGAATCAGCCTGCCGCGGCGCTCCGGTCATCGCCGCGTCAAGGACCTGCTGCAGGAATACGGCATCCCGCCGTGGCAGCGACCGCTCTGGCCGAGAATCTACAGCGGGGAGCGGCTGCTGGCCGTAGGCGACCGCTGGCTGGAAGTCGGCTTCGCAGAGGCCCTCGATCGATCCGGACATCGTCTGCTGTGGCAGAACACGCTTTTTCAGCCAGCCCCGGACCGGCCGGAAAGCGCCGGCCCGTGAGTCGACTGTCGGTTACCATGGCGCCATGAGCAAATCACCCGCCAAGAGCAAGTCGCCCACGCCCGATTTCGAGAGCGCGATCAAGGAGCTGGAGAGCCTGGTCGAGCAGCTGGAAAGCGGGGAACTCGCCCTGTCCGATTCACTGAGCCGCTTCGAACGCGGGATTGCCCTGAGCCGCGAGTGTCACGAACTGCTCGAGCAGGCGCGGCTGAAAGTCAGCCAGTTGAGCAACGCCGACGATCGGGAGCCAGAGCCGGGCACAAATCCAGAAAACGCCTGAGATTGTCCTTTTATCCAATTGCTTTTATTAGATTTAACAGCTAGAAGGCGTCCAGAATTGCGCGGAAGGTTAGGTTGATCCGAGCGCTCTTAACGCGCAACGCCTTGGGCAGTTGGTGCTGCCAGTGGTGCTGCATGCACCCTTCCATCAGCAGCAGGCTACCCGGTTCCAGCAGAATTTCGTGCCGGGCTTCGCGCGGCTTCATGCGCGGCCTCAACAGGAAGCGCCGGGTCGCGCCCAGGCTGACCGAGGCGATCACGGGATTTTTTCCCAGCTCGCGTTCATCGTCGGCGTGCCAACCCATGTGATCGCGCCCATCCCGGTACAGGTTGCACAGCACGGAATTGAAGTTCACCCCGGCGGCGGCTGACGCGGCATCGCGCAGGCGCGCCAGCGTGACCGGCCAGCCATCGCCGGCCAGCTTCAAGCCGGCATAGGTGTAGGCAACGCCGGGATCGGCATGAAAGTCGACCAGGCGCGGCTGCGGCACCCAGCGGCCGAACAGCCGCACCGGCAGCTGGCGCCAATTCAAGTTGTCCAAGAACTCGGAGTACAGAAGGCCGGTGGTCTCGCTGTCCAGCCAGCTCGGGTGGTAGCGCAGCGCGCCCCCGGGCTCCAGAGTCAGTGCTTGAACGCACTTCTCGGCCAGGCTGGCCGGCCGTATGGCAGTCTGCATCGGATCACAATTCAGCGGCGACGATCTGCTATTCTCCACCTCGCTCGTGATGCTTCTAGTAAAAAGGAACGGAGGTTGATCAAAATGAAAACGTGCTCTCGTAGAAATCTGTTCAAGATCGCAGGCGCCGGTTCGCTGGCGCTGCTGCTGCCGGCACTGACCAAGATGTCGGCCGGCACTGCCTGGGCGGACGAAATCCTCGACCCGGAAAGCCCGCAGGCTGCCGCGCTCGGCTACGTCCACCACTACTCGGAAGTCGACACCGCACGCTTCCCGCGTTTCGAGGAAGGCCAGATCTGCGGCAACTGCCAGCTGGCCCAGGGCGATCTCGAGGCCGACTGGATGGGCTGCAGCATCTTCCCCGGCAAGCAGGTCGCCCGCGAAGGCTGGTGCAGCGCCTGGGTGATCAAGCGCGGCTGAGTCGTTCTTCAGCTGAAAGCGAAAAGGCCGGTCATCGACCGGCCTTTTTTATTGCCAACCAGTCAATCCCGGATCACCGGGCACGGACCAGCAGCCACCAGGCCAGCAGGGCTAGCGCCAGCGGCGGCCCCATGGCAACAGGGAGGACCGGCCAGTGCAGGACCAGCCCAAGATAAGACGCCAGTTCCGCCAGCAGCTGGAAGCCCAGGCCCAGGCCCATGGCAGCGACCAGGCGAACGCTGACCGCCCTGCTCTTCAGCGGCACCGCGGCAGTCGCCATGGCCGCCAGCACCATGCCCAGACAGGCCAGCGGCAACGCCAGACGCCGCCACAGGACCATTTCCACCTCGGCAAAATCCTGGCCGCGCGCCTTCAGGCCGGCGACATAGGCCCACAGGTCGGTCAGGGCCAGGCTGCCGGGGGGACTCAACAGCAGTTCCAGTTGGCGAACCGGCAGGAACGAGTCCCACTCCAGGCTCTCTAGCCTTATATCCAGCGCATCCGCCTCCGGACGAAAATCACGCAGGCGCACCCCTTCCAGACGCCAGCTGCCATCGGCGTTGACGATGGCCGAGTCCGCCTCGACGTGTTCCTCGAGCGCACCGGCCGGTGAAAAACGGTACAGCTTGATGCCGGTCGGAATGCGGCCCAGTCGCAAGTCGGCCACGTTGAGGAATTCGTGATCCTGCCGGATCCACAGACCGTGGGCAGGGTGCCAGAGCCCATTGTCGCCCAGCGACGCCCCAATCAGCCGCTCGGGCCCCTGCTGGATCAAGGGAGTCACCCACTGCAGCGCGGCCAGCGCCATCACTGCGATCAGGACGCCTGGAATGAGCGCGACTGCGGTCAGGCGCCAGATCGACAGGCCCGCAGCCCGCATCACCGTCATCTCGCTGCGCGCCTGCAATCCACCCATGGCGGCCGCCGTCGCCAGAACCGTCATCACCGGCAGCAGGTCGATCAGGGCTTCCGGCACGACCTGCAGGGCGGCGATGACCACGCTGACAAGGCCCATCACTCCGTCCACGCCTTGTTCGAGGAACTGCAGCACCTCCATCAACCACAACAGGGAGCCGATGGCGATGGCCGTGACCAGGTAGGCGGCGAACAGGCGACCGATGATGTATTCGGAAAGAATTCTCACAGCGGAGCCCCCGGCCCGCGCTGCACCAGCCAGTAGCGAACGGCAAGTCCAAACAGTACCAGCAAGGGCGCCATGAAGGCGCCAGGCCAGAAAGCCAGATCACCTCGTTCGATCCAGTTGATCAACACGCCCAGACCGCTGAAATAAACGGTCGCGGCCAGCGTCGCCGACAACACCCGGGCCGATTGCCCCAGGCGCGGATTGATGCGGCTCAGCGCGACCCCGGCCAGGGCCAGCACGATAACCGAAGCCGGGCTGACCAGGCGCCACTGCAGTTCGGCCATTTCGATCGGCTCGGCGCTGGCCCAGAGTTCGTCCATGGACATGGCGCGGCGTAGCTGCTCGCGCGGCGGCGGCGCTCGAACCTCCAGCAGGAGATCGAAGCGGTCGAAACTCGCCACCGTGTCCGGTTCATCGCCATCCACCATGGTATAGCTGCGGACATCGCCCTCGAAGACCAGCCGCAGCACGCCCTCGCCGGCCGGTTCCTGGGTCAACCTGCGGGCGCGCAGCAGTCCGCTGAACTCGTCGGCGCGCTGACGAACCATCACGCGGTCGAGGCCGCCGGCGCTGCGGCCCTCGGCATAGATCAGCCATTGATCGTCGCCGACCTGGAATCGCCCGGGCTCGATACGGTCCAGGTCAAGCTCGGCGGCCAGAGCCTGCTCCAGATCGTACAGAACCGAGTAAGCCCAGGGCCGGAACAGCATGGAGGTGGCCGCGACCAGTGCGGCCAGCAGCAGCACCCAGAGCAGCAGGGCCAGCAGCACCCGCCGACGGCCGGCACCCACTGCGGCCAGAGCCGTGATTTCGTGCGCAGCCTGCAGTCTGCCCAGGCCGACGACCACGCCGAGCAGCAGCGCGATCGGTATCAGCACATCCAGGAACAGGCCCAGGCGCAATCCGGCCAGACGCAGCACGATGTCCATCGGCAAGCCCTCCAGCGCCGCCCGCGCCAGGACCTGGCTGGCGTAAAACACCAGCACCACGATCACCAACAACGTGAAGATGCCGACCACCGGGCGCAAGATCTCGCGGGCCAGGTAGCGCTGGATCAACATGCCGCGCGCCCTTGGCCGGACAGCACCGACTCGACCAGGGCCAGGTCTGCCGGCGAGTCCACGTCGACGGCGCTCAGGGGATCACGGATGCGCACCGGCACGATTTCGATGCCCAGCCGCCGCGACAGCGCGCCGAAGGCGCGATCCAGGCTGAGCCTGCCGGCCAGGTAGGCCGCGAGGTTGGCCCAGCCGAGCAGGCTGACGATGCGCCACGGTCGTTTGCGCTGCTGCTCCACACCCTGCCAGACCTCCAGCAGCCGATCCAGTCCCGGCTCGCGCAGGGCGAACAGGTTGGTACCGCAGATCGACTGATCGCTGAAGCGATAACGCGTGCGGCGACTGCCCGGAAAGCGCGCCATGACCGCCGTCCAATCGGTGACCCCCACCAGCACTGTGGCTTGAGGGTGGGCCTCGGCCGCCTGCAGCAAGGCCTCCAGCCAGGCCCGGTCCAGCAGCGCGTGATCGGCAGTCAGCAGCAGTCGGATCGCGCCCCGGCTCGCCGCCGCACCGGCGCGCACGCTGGCGCTCAGCGAGCGCTCGGGTGCCACCCAGGTCAGTTCCGGCGCTGCGCCGAATTCCACCTCAGCAACGGCCGCCCGGTACTCGTCATGATCCGGGGCGACAATGACCAGGCGGCCCAGCCGCGGCCATTCCGCCAGCACCCTGACGACACGGGTCAGCAGGGTTGTTCCGGCGGCAGGCACCAGGGTCTTGCCGCGCACGCCCGCGGCCTGGGCCAGAGGATCATCCGGACCGCGGTCACCGGCCAGCAGGACGACGTCAATCGGGTCAGTCACGCCGCACTCAGCCCAGCGCCATGCCATACAGGCGATAGCGCTTGTACAACTGCCCACCCATGGCCTGGATCATGGAATTCATGCCCTGGTTGGTCTCCAGGATCCACGACACCTCGACTCGGTCGATGCCGTCGGCATGCAGTGCCCGACGCACCCCGTCGATCATGCCGAAGCTCATGGCCGCCCCCAGAGCACCGCGCTGGTAACGCTGCCGCACGCCCATCAGGGGCACTCTGGCCGAGCGGACCCGCCCACGCGCCAGCCTCCACAACAACCTGGCCCATCCGGTCGGAAACAGGCGTCCGTCAAGATCGGCGATCAGTTCATTCAGGTTGGGCAAGGCCACGATGAAACCGGCCGCCTGGCCATCGAGTTCGGCGATCGATGTGTAGGCAGGCTTCAGGATCTTGCGCATTTCCCTGCCCATGTAGCGAAACTCGGCCTCGGTGACCGGCACGAAGCCCCAGTTGTCCGCCCAGGCGTCGTTGAACAGGTCGCGCAGCAGGTCGATCTCATCCTTGAAACGGGAAAAATCCAGCGGTCTGAACAGGATACGACCAGCGCTGCGCCGGAGCAAACGCTGCATGGCCGGCGGGGCGGCGAAATCCGGCGGCAACAGGTAGGCCAGCAAGTCCATCTGCTTTCCCAGGCCCGCAGCCTCCATGAGCTCACGGTAGTAGCCAGGCGCATGTCCCATCATCAGCATCGGCGGAGTGTCCCGGCCCTCGACCAGCAGGCCACAGGACTGGTTGATGCCCAGGTCGTAGGGACCGCGCAACTGGCTGCAGCCGTGCTGCACGACCCACTGGACGGCCGCATCGATCAGCCTGTGCGCGACATCCGGATCGTTGATGGACTCGAACTGGCCGAAATAGCCAAGCCGCTGTCCGTCAGCCGACGGCTCGAGTTCATCGACCTGGGCACTGATCCGGCCGACGGCACGCCCCTGGCGGCGGGCGATGAACGCCTGGGCTTTGGCGTGCTGGAACCATGGGTTGCGCCTGGACCACAGCGACTTGCGCTCCAGGTGAAGTGGCTTGATCCAGCAGGGATCGGCCGCCTGGATCTGGTCCGGCAAGCCGTAGAATTCCCGCCAGTCCCGACGATTCCGGACTGGCTCGATGCTGACAAGTCGGCTCATGGATATGCGAAGATTCCCAATATGCTCCGGCGCGCCCAATGTAACCGGAAACGGTGTCGGCAGGGCTGCGCGGGTGGCCTGAAAGACATTGAATGTTTCCTTTACATTACGATCAATCTATAATTAGAGGTTTAGCTGGCCCGTATTCACTTTACCGATGAGCCGGACAGACCAGGAGAGGGAACCCACGCCACTCATGCTGCAGCCGACCCCGACCGAGAACTCACTGCCGCTCAAGACCTCGGGATACCGCAGCCTGGCCGATGCTCTGGATTACGCGGCCCAGGGCACCACCGGCTGCAATTTCTACAACGGCCGTGGTGAATTGACCCGTGTCGTCAGCTACGCCGAACTGCGCCGGCGCGCGATTGAATTGGCCCATCGCCTGCACGGCCTGGGCTTCGAACGCGGCACCCGGGTCGCGCTGGTGGCCGACACCGACCCGGATTTCCTGGTGGTCTTTTTCGCCTGCCAATATGCCGGCCTGGTTCCCGTGCCGTTGCCCGCGGCCGTTCACCTCGGTGGCCGCAGTGCTTTCGTCGAGCATCTCCGCGCCATGCTCATCGACTGCCAGGCGCGCGCCGCATTCGCCCCCGAGAGTTTCGCCGGCTTCCTGGCCGAGGCGGCCGAGGGCCTGGACCTGCAGCTCGC
Organism: Wenzhouxiangella sp.; assembly: GCA_007121485.1. GTDB lineage: Bacteria > Pseudomonadota > Gammaproteobacteria > Xanthomonadales > Wenzhouxiangellaceae > Wenzhouxiangella. The sequence continues at coordinate 11,118 of SKKM01000241.1, forward strand.
CGGCAGCATGGCGAGCTTCCGACAGCTCACGCCCAGCGCTGAACTGCCCGAGCCGCCGGCTCCGTCGGAACTGGCATACCTGCAATACACCTCGGGCAGCACGCGCTTCCCCAAGGGCACGATGATCACCCAGGCCGCGGTCCTGCACAACCTGGCGGGAATCCTTCAGTACGGGGTCCAGATCCGGCGCGGCGACCGCTTCATGTCCTGGCTACCCTACTACCACGACATGGGCCTGGTCGGCCTGATCCTTGGTCCCGTGGTGTCGCAGCTGTCGGTCGATTATCTCGGCACGCGCGAATTCGCCATGCGCCCGCGCCTGTGGCTGTCCCTGATGTCGCGCAACCGATCCAGCATCTCCTTCAGCCCACCTTTCGGTTACGCGCTGTGCGCGCGGCGCCTGCGCGACAGCGACGTCGCCAGCTACGATCTGTCGGCATGGCGGGTGGCCGGGGTCGGCGCCGAAATGATTCGCGCACCTTGGCTGCATCGGTTCGCCGAAGCACTGCAGCCGGCCGGATTCAGCGCCGGATCGTTCCTGCCCTGCTACGGCATGGCTGAATGCTCGCTGGCGGTCAGCTTCGCTCCCCTGGGCCAGGGTCTGGACAGCGAATGGCTCGATGCCGACCAACTGGCGGAAAACCGTATCGCCGTGCTGGTCGACGAAACCGGGCCCGCTGCCGGCGGACGGGTCACCGAATTCGTCAACTGCGGTCGTCCCCTGCCCGGCTACCAGGTTGAAATCCGCACCGCTGACGGGCGCCTCGCCGCCGAGCGCGAGTGCGGCACCATCTTCCTGCGCGGCAAGAGCGTGATGAGCGGCTACGCCAACAATCGCGAAGCCAGCGCCGCCGCCCTGTCCGCCGATGGCTGGCTCAACACCGGCGATATCGGCTACCGGGCCGGTGATTCCCTGTTCATCACCGGGCGGGCGAAGGATCTGTTGATCATCAACGGCCGCAACATCTGGCCGCAGGACCTCGAGTACGTGGCCGAGCAGCAGCCGGAAGTCCGTCCGGAGGATGCATCGGCCTTCGCCATCCCCGGTGAAGACGGCTCTGATGTCGCGGTGCTGGTCGTCCAGTGCCGGGAACAGGACAGCTTCCGCCAGGCCGACCTGGTCGAACGGCTCAAGCAGCGCATCCAGTCCGAATTCGGCATCGCCTGCCTGATCGAACTGGTGCCATTGCACACGCTGCCGCGGACTTCTTCAGGCAAGCTTTCGCGCAGCGGCGCAAGGCTTGATTTCCTCAAGCGCAACCAGCTTGAGCAGCGCCAGTGCCTGCCGCGCGAGCTGGTCGATCGCACTCCGCACACCGAGGCTGCCGAGCCCTCGCGCAGCTGAGCGGCAGCGACCAAAGCCGTGCTTTCGGTATGAGCCAGCTCATCGGCCTGACCGGTGCCACCGGCTTCATCGGGCGCCGTCTGCTGCAGCAACTGACTGACGACGGCTTGCGCGTGCGCGCGCTGGTGCGGCGCCCTGGCAGCCTGAGTGCGCGTCCCGGACTGCAGTTGGTCGAGGGCGACCTGGATTCGCCGCCAGCGCTGGCCCGCCTGACCGAGGGTTGTGACGCCGTGGTCCACGTTGCCGGCGCGATTGCCGGACGCAGCTACACCGACTTCGCCCGCGTCAACGCGGCCGGAACCGGACGCCTGGTCGAGGCCATGGAGCGCCACCAGCCCGGCGCGCGCCTGATCCTGGTCTCCAGCCTGGCCGCACGCGAGCCCCAACTGTCCCATTACGCGGCCAGCAAGAGAGCCGGAGAAAGCCTGGTGGAAACCAGCGCCCTGGACTGGTTCATCCTGCGCCCGCCAGCGGTCTACGGCCCGGATGACCCGGCCCTGGAGCCGCTGTGGCGCATGCTGGCGCGCGGGATCCTGCTGCGGGCAGGACCGGCCGAGGCGCGCTTCTCGCTACTGCATGTGGATGACCTGTGCGCGGCCATCAGCCTGCTGCTCACCCAACCGGCACTAGGCCGCCATACCCACTGCCTGGACGATGGGAGACCGCGCGGCTACTGCTGGGCCGATGTGGCGGAACTGGCGACCCACCTGAGCGGACGCCGGGTCAGAATCCTGCCGCTACCGCACCTGGCCCTGCGCGTCGCCGCCCAAGTCAATCTCTATTCCTCCAGGCTGCGCACGGCGCCGCCCATCCTGGTGCCCGGCAAGGTGCGAGAGCTTACTCACATCGACTGGGTCTGCGATAGTAAACTTGCCGACGTTCTGCCCCACTGGTCCCCGCAGCGCCTGCTCGAAGCGGCGCTGCCCGAACTTCCCGGCTGGAGACAATGACGAGCGATTCGCTGCTAAAAGCCCGACAAGCCATCGGGACCGCGCTGACCCGGGCCCTGCCCGAACACCCGCATCTGAACTGGCACCACGGTTTGAGCTCCGAGGCCGGTCTGGATTCGGTCCAGATCATGAACCTGGTCATGGAAATCGAGGATGAACTGGATCTTTCGGTGCCGGTCGACCTGCTGGCCGAGGTCAACACGCTGGAAGAGCTGGCGGCACGCCTGGCCGAACTGATCGAGGAGCAATCATGAGCCTGTTTGACAAGTTCCAGCCGCTGGCCGAGGCGCGCGCAGCGTTGGGCGGCGTGTCTCCGGCCCCCATCGCAACACCGATCGAAGCCGTGCTGTCGGCAACGCGCGGGCGCATCGGCGGACGCGAGGTCCTGCTGGCCGGCACCAACAACTACCTGGGCCTGACCTACGATCCCGCGGTGATCGAAGCGGCCGGCAAGGCGCTCGCCGAGTTCGGCTCGGGCACCACGGGTTCGCGCATGGCCAACGGCAGCTACGACAGCCACCGCGCGCTGGAACAAGAACTGGCAGAAGCTTTTGGCTGGTCGTCGGCCATGGTCTTCTCCACCGGCTATCAGGCCAACCTGGGCAGCCTTTCGGCGCTGGCCGGGAAAGGCGACTACCTGCTGCTGGACTCCGACAGCCACGCCAGCATTTACGACGGCGCACGCTTGAGCCAGGCGGAAACCATCCGCTTTCGGCACAACGATCCCGACAACCTGAACCGTCGCCTGGAGCGTCTCGGGGCCGACGCCAAGCGCGCGCTGATCGTGGTCGAAGGTCTTTACTCCATGCTCGGCGATCAGCCTCCGCTGGAGGCCTTTGTCGAAGTCAAGGAGCGCCACGGCGCCTGGCTGCTGGTGGACGAGGCCCACTCCTTTGGCGTGTTCGGCGAGCGCGGCCTGGGATTGACCGAGGCCAGCGGCCTGCTCGACCGGGTCGATTTCGTCGTCGGCACCTTTTCCAAGAGCCTGGCCGGCATCGGCGGCTTCTGCGTCTCTCCGCATCCGGAACTGGAGTTGATGCGACTGGCCTGCCGGCCCTACATCTTCACCGCCTCGCCCTCCCCGGCCACCATCGCCGGCACCCGCGCCGCGCTCCGCCGCCTGGTCGAAGGACAGGATTTACGCGCCCGGCTGCAGCGCAACTTCAACCGCCTGTACGCGGGAGTTCGCGAGTTGGGCTACCGCATGGGCAGCGAGCAGCCCGGGCCGGTCGCCGCCATCATCCTGCCTGATCGGGCCAGCGCCCTGCACCACTGGCGCAGCCTTCTCGAAGCAGGCGTCTACGCCAACCTGATGATTCCGCCGGCCACACCAGCCGGATTGAATCTCCTGCGGATTTCCCTGAGCGCGGCGCACAGCGACGACGACGTTGATCTGATTGTCGGGGCGCTGGCGGAGATCAACGTTCCTGCCTGATCGGCTGAACATAAGCGTGTAGAGGGTTCCGAGCATCCGCTGGTGCCGTGGGCCTTCATGGCAGGCGGGGTGATCGGGCTTGATTCTTTCGGATTCAGGTTGCCTGTAGTGGGTTCCGAGCATCCGGTGGTGCCGTGGGGCTTCGGGCCGGGCGGGGCGATCGGCTGAGACGATGCCTTCAGGTTCAGTGGAGCTGGGTGCCCGCGAAGTGCCTCCTCTGCCGCCCGGCGTGCCGTGCCGGTTCCATCAGGCCACTGCGGCGCGTAAAGATGCTGCAAGATGCGGGCAGCTTCCGCGCCCCGCCCGGCCCGAATCCCACGACACCCCCGGATGCAGCAGATTTGAGAGATGGGAGGGG
>SKKM01000201.1 GCA_007121485.1 Wenzhouxiangella sp.
CCGCGGCTGGCGAACAGGCAGGTGTAGACGCTGCCTTCCGAGGACAGCCGGGCGCGCGTGCAGTCGCCGCAGAAGGGCTGGCTGACCGAGCTGATGAAGCCGATCTCGCCCTGGCCGTCGTCGAAGACGTAGCGCTGCGCCACCTCGCCGCGGTAGTTGGCCTCGACCGGCGACAGGTCCCAGCGCTGACGCAGGCGCTCCAGCAGTTCGGCCGAGGGCACCAGCTGGCTTTCGTTCCAGTCGTTGAGCGTGCCCACGTCCATGAACTCGATGAAGCGCACCACCACGCCGCTGCCGCGGAAGCGCTCGACCAGGTCGCAGGCGGTGTGATCGTTGACGCCGCGCTGGACGACGGCGTTGATCTTGATCGGCTCGAGCCCGGCCTCCAGCGCGGCTTCGATGCCTTCGACCACCTGCTCCGGGCTGCCGCGGCCGCCGCTCATGCGGCGGAACACGTCGGGATCGAGCGAGTCCAGGCTGACCGTGACCCGGTCCAGGCCGGCAGCCTTGAGGGCGGCGGCATGCTGCGGCAGCATCACGCCGTTGGTGGTCAGGGCCAGGTCCTCGACGCCGTCGATCAGGCTCAGCTCGCCGACCAGGTCGGCCAGGTCGCGCCGCAGCAGCGGCTCGCCGCCGGTCAGGCGCAGCTTGGTCACACCACGTTCCACGAACAGTTTCGCCAGGCGCACGATCTCGGCAAACGACAGGCGCTCGTCCTTGTGCAGGAACTGGAAGTGGCGGTCGTACTTGTCTTCCGGCATGCAGTAGGGGCAGCGGAAGTTGCAGCGGTCCATGACCGAGATGCGCAGGTCGCGCAGCGGACGGCGGCGGGTGTCCTGAAGCAGCTTGAGCTTCAGGATGTTGTCGGATGTCTCGCTCATTCCCCGAGTTGCTTGTTCTATTCGACTCCATAGCCTATCGCCCCGGGCACGGAAAATCCAGACCGGTTTGGTCTTGTATCCACGACAGGCGACTGGCCGCTGTTCATGCGCTTTTCATGAACGGCTCATGGCCGGTTCATGCCGCGGCCCTGGGAGGCTTCATGTCCGGCGCCTAGATTGTCAGTGTCGGGACAACAGTCACGAAGCTTTCAACCCACCAAGGAGACACGAGACATGCGTACCAGGATCACTCTGCTCAGCCTTGCCATCGGCGCAGCACTCGCCAGCCAGGCGGCCACGGCCGCTTACGCCGACCGCAACAAGCTCACCGAGGCCGAAGTGCTGGCCGCCCAGCAGGCCTGGGGCGAGGCGCTGATCCAGATCAGCCAGGATTACTCGATGGGCGGAATCGAGCGCGCGCGGGCGACGGCCGAAGCCACGCTGAACGCCGCCTACGCCTTCAACCACGGCACGGTGCTGTTCAACCCGACCCTGACCAGCGGTGAAACCACCTTCCGCCTGACCCACGAGGGCGCGCTGGCCTACTTCATCGGCGGCAGCTACAGCTATCCAGACAGCGGCTTCGCCCTGAAGGGCTGGGAGTCGTTCGACATCCAGAACGCCGGCGTGCTGATCAACGGCGACATGGCCATCACCATGGGCCACGTCATGCTGACCGACGCCGAAGGCAACACCACCAAGGTCGACAAGACCTGGGGCTTCCAGCGCTTCGACGACGGCGATCTGCGCATCGTCCTGCATCACTCTTCGCTGCCCTTCGAAGGCAGCTAGGCAGCAGGGTGGCCGACCGCCTTCACATGGGTCGGCGCAACAGGGCGGACAGAGGCGAGAGTCTCTGTCCGCTTTTTTAAGACTTGGTGGCCTGCCTTGCCATCAGTCACTGGCTGCCAGCACGTAACCCAATCCGCGCCGGGTGCGGATCAGGCGCGGCTCGCGTCCGTCGTCGATCTTCTTGCGCAACCGCGCCATGTAGACGTCGATGACGTTGGTCAGGGGATCCTCGTGCATGCCCCAGACCTGGTTGAGAATGCGCTCGCGGCTCATGATGCGTTCCGGGTTGCGCAGCAGCAGCTCGAGTATCTTCAGTTCCTTGGCGGTAAAGCGCAGGGGCTCGCCGCCGCGGCTGGCCGTGTAGCGGTCCAGGTCCAGCTCCAGGTCGGCGTAGCGCAGCACGTTGGCCTGGCTCTGCGGCGCGCGGTCGCGCTGCATCACCGCGTCGATGCGCGCCAGCAGTTCCTCGAGGTGGAAGGGCTTGCTCAGGTAGTCGTCGGCACCGCTGCGCAGCCCCTTGACCCGCTCTTCGACCTCGGCCAGGGCCGACAGCATCAGGATGCGGCAGGGCAGGCCGAGGCTGCGAATCTCGGTGCAGATCTGGATGCCGTCGACGCCGGGCAGCATGCGGTCGAGGATGACCAGGTCGGGCTCGGCTTGCCGGACGTAGGCCAGCGCCTGGCGCCCGTCGGACACCAGCTCGGTGCTGTGGCCCTCGGCCTCCAGGCCGCGGCGCAGGAAATCGCCGACCCGCTGGTCGTCTTCGACGATGATGATCTTCAAGGCTGTGCGTCCTCGGGTTCGAAACAGGGCAGGCTCAGGATCACCCGGGTGCCGCGCGGCTGGTTGGGCTCGAGCCGGATCTCGCCGTCGTGGGCCTGCATCAGGCTGCGCGCGATCGGCAGGCCGATGCCCAGCCCGTCGGGGCGCTGGGCGCGCGCCGCGCGGCCGCGAAAATGACGCTCGAACAGCCGGTCGGCCTCGTCCGGCTGCAGCCCCAGTCCCTGGTCGGTCAGCTCGATCTGCAACTGCTCTTCAATGACCCGGCCTCTGAGCTCGAGTTCACGACTGTCGCAGCGGTACTGCAGGGCGTTCTCGGTGACGATGCGGCAGACCAGGTCGAGCTTGTCCAGGTCGACCAGCAGGGTCCAGCGCCCGGCGTCGGCCGGATCGCCCATTTCCAGCGGCTTTACCGTGAGCGTGACCGGATGGTGGCTGACCTGGCGCTGGATGCGTTCGGCGACGTGCGCGTAGACCGCGCCCAGCGGCTGGCTCTGCAGCCGCACCGACACCAGGGCATGGTGACCGCGGCCCAGCATCAGCAGGTCGTCGATGCGCGAACTCAGCGCCCGGCAGCACTCGACGATGTGCTCCAGGTTCTGCCGGCGCGGATCGTCCCCGGGGCTGCCGCGCAGGGCCAGTTCGGCTTCGCCCAGGATGGTGGTGGTCGGCGTGCGCAGCTCGTGCGAGATGTCCATGACGAAGCGCTGCTGGCGCCCTTCGGCCTCCTGCAGCTGGTTGACCACTTCCTCCAGCTGAGCCGTGCGCTCGCGCACGCGATCCTCGGTGGCGTCCTGCAGCTGGCGCTGGCGCGTCTCGGCCTGCTGCACCGCGCGCGCCATGCGGTTGAAGCGCCGGGCCAGGTTGGCGAACTCGGTCGAGCCGGTTTCCGGGATGCCCTGGCTGTAATCGCCGCGGGCGATGCGGTCGGTGCCGGCCAGCAGCCGCTCCAGCGGCTGGTTGAGATGGCGCGACAGGCGCGTGCCGAGGGCGAAGAAGAGCAGCAGCGCCAGGGCCACCGATGTCAGCAGGCTGACGAAGGCCAGGCGCAGCGCCCGGCGGGCCGAGATTTCGGCCTGCGCGGTGCGCGCCTGCTGCAGCACGATGGAGTCGTTGACCAGCTCGGCGATGTCGGTGCCCTGGAACTTGTCGAACAGCACGATCAGGGTCTGCCAGCGCTCCGCGTCGGTCTGCAGGCGCTCGATCTCGCGCGTCTGCAGGCCGCGCTGCAGGCTCTCGACGTTGCCGCGCAGCAGGTCGATATTCTCGACTTTCTCCATGGTCAGCTCGCTGCGCTCATCCTGCAGGCCCTGGCTCAGGCGCACATCGGCCAGCGCCTGCAGGCGCTCCAGCTGGGCCAGCATGCGCACGAACAGCTCGTCGCGCGGGCCGGTGTCGCGCTTCTCGGTGATCAGGTACTCGGCCAGCCAGACCTTCAGGCGCTTGGAGTCGGCCCGGAACGCCAGCAGTTCGTTGAGCATCTGCTGCGACACCTGCGCGCGGTCGATGTGGCGATTGACCGAATCGAAGGCCCACAGCGCGATCAGGCTCTGGGCGACGATGATGAGCAGAAAGGCGCCCAGCGAGAGGATCAGGCGGCGGCGATACATCAGGCCGGGCTTCCGTCAGCGCCAGCCGCCATCGTGCGCGAATTCATCGGCGGCCGCTCCTTCAGGCGTGCTGTCCGCACCAGCCGCCAAGCTTAGCGCCGGGAGGCTGAAGGGCGACGCAAGAGACGATGAACGCGGGCTGAAGCACGCATGAACCGCAGATGAAACGGCGCCGCGCGGCCGCCCGCCGCCATTTGCCGGCGCGTCATTCGTCCTCGCGCTTGTCGCCTTTCTTCAGCTGTTCGAAGTAGGCCAGCTTCTCGCGCGCCATCACACCGGCCAGCAGGATCAGGGCGATCAGGTTGGGCGCGGCCATCAGGCCGTTGAAGGTGTCGGCGATGTCCC
>SKKM01000191.1 GCA_007121485.1 Wenzhouxiangella sp.
GCAACCTGGCGCACGACTCCTTCGACGCCGACCGCGAGCAGGTGCTGGTGGCGGCGCGCGCGGCGGGGGTGGTGCAGATCGTGGTCACGGGTGCGTCGGAGGAAGGCAGCCTGAAGGCGGCCGAACTGGCGCGCACGCGACCCGGAGAGCTGTTTGCCACCGCCGGCGTCCACCCGCACCTGGCCAGCGGCTACCACGCCGACACCGAGTCGGTGCTGGCCGAGCTGCACCGGCTCGATGAGGTGGTGGCGGTGGGGGAATGCGGGCTGGACTATTTCCGCGACTTCTCGCCGCGACCGGACCAGCGCCGCGCCTTCGAGCGCCAGTTGGAGCTGGCCGTGGCCTGCGGCAAGCCGGTGTTTCTGCACCAGCGCGACGCCCACGAGGATTTCGTGGCCATCATGCGCGAGTTCCGTCCGCATCTCTCGCATGCGGTGGTGCACTGTTTCACCGACACCGCCGAGGCCATGCGCGACTACCTGGAGCTGGACTGCCACATCGGCATCACCGGCTGGATCTGCGACGAACGCCGGGGCTTTCACCTGAAGGAATTCGTCGCCGAGATTCCGGACGACCGGCTGATGATCGAGACCGATGCGCCTTACCTCAAGCCGCGCAACCTGCGGCCCAAGGTGCGCACGCACCGCAACGAGCCGCAGTGGCTGCCGTGGATCGCGGGAACGGTTGCGGCCTGTCGCGGCGTCAGTCCGCCGCAGCTGGCGGCGCAGACCACGGCCTGCGCGCGGGAATTCTTCGCCCTGCCGGAGCCGGCGGCAGGGCGAAGCTGAGAGGGCTTCAGGCGGCCTGCGGCTGCAGGCTGCGCTGCAGGGCGGCCAGGCGCCGGCTCTGCATCTTCAGGCGGAACTCAAGTTCCTTGTAGCGGGTGCGGAAATCCGTCCGCCGCCAGCGGTCCCGTAGCGCATCGGCGCCGGCCTGCATGCGTTCGGCCTGGATCGCCTGCCATTGATTGACCGTCTCGCGGAACTGCTGCATTTCGCGCTCGAACACTTCGCGCCAGGTCGGGGCCGCGCTCGGGCACGCCAGGCGCGCCTCCAGTTCCTGGAAATACACCTGCAGCCTGGCGCGCTGGATCTTGAACCGTGCGGTGCGCTTCAGGTCCCGCGCCAGCCCGACCCAACTGCACGCGGCGATCACCCACTTGCCTGGATCGAACTGCCACCAGCGCAGGCCATTGCGGTAATCGGCCTGGAAGGCGTGGTGGAAATTGTGGTAGCCCTCGCCCCAGGTCAGCAAGGCGATGACCCCGTTGTCGCGGGCAGTATTGTCCTGGCTGTAGCCGCGCTTGCCCCAGGTGTGGGCCAGCGAGTTGATGAAGAAGGTGCAGTGCTGCGAGAAGGCCAGGCGGAATGCGCTGGCCAGCAGGATCATGCCGAGCACGTCGCCGGCCAGCCAGCCCAGCGCTGCCGGCACGCCCAGGTTCAGCACCCAAACGGCCGGCCAGTACAGCCGGTGCTGCCACATGACGATGGGATCCTTCTTCAGGTCCGGCACTTCGTCGAAGTTGATCTCGCTGGTCTTCCAGTGGCGCGTCATCCAGCCGATGTGGGCGTGCCAGAAGCCGGACTTGATCGAGTGCGGGTCGCGCTCGACGTCGTCGACGTGGCGATGGTGGACGCGGTGACGGGCGGCCCAGACCAGGATGGAGTTCTGCAGCGAAAAGGTGCCGAAGAAGGCCAGCGCCAGGCGCAGCGGCCAGGCCGCGCGGAAGGTGCGGTGAGACCACAGCCGATGGTAGCCGACGGTAATGGACAGCCCGCTGGCAATCCAGATCACCGCTGCGACCAGCCAGGCCCAGCCGCTGAAGCCCACGGTCAGACCGTAGATCGGCGCGGCCACGAAACCCAGCAGGTTGATGGTGACGAAGAAGATGACGTTGGAAACCACCAGGGGCGGCTTAGATGCTGACATGACTTTCCTTTCGCAAGATGCTTTGGACCGTTTAGCCCTGACTCATTTGAAAAACTGGATCGATAGCGGATAAGGCCAGACCTCGCCTTCTGAGGCCTTGATCGCCCCGATGATCGGGAACACCAGGCCCAGAACGGCGAGAACCGCGAGCATGAAAAAGCCGATGACGACAATCGTCAGAATGGCACTGATCACGACGTAGATGATGAAGCTGATGATCCAGTTGAACACGACATAGGCATGCGGCCTCAGACCGGGCAACTGGTCCTTCTTCAGCAGGTAGATCACGACCGGGACAATCAGGCCGGCCATCGCGACAACCAGCCCGGCCAGCAACGACAAATGAAGAACGAGTGCCCAGGTGTTGGTTTCCTTGTCCGATTGCTGACTGAGTGGCTCTTCCATGGCTAGGACTCCCGTTTGCCGCTTTGGTTTGCATCGAACCCGATTTCCGGCCGGATTCGTGCCGCAGCGGGCAGCATAACCCAGCCGCAGCCGAGTCGCCAATTCCCGGCGCCTCTCACCCGGGCGGCCTGTCAGTCCTTGCGCCGCGGCCGCTGCCAGCCTTCGATCGTGCGCTGGGGCGCGCGGGTCAGGCTCAGGCGGTCTGCCGGCGCGTCCCGGCCGATCACGCTGCCGGCGCCGATGGTGGCCCGCTCGCCGATCTTGACCGGGGCGACCAGGGCGGTGTTGGAGCCGATGAAGGCCTCGGCGCCGATGTCCGTCAGGTGCTTGTTGACGCCGTCGTAGTTGCAGGTGATGGTGCCGGCACCGAGGTTGGCGCGCTCGCCGACCACGGCATCGCCGACGTAGCTCAGGTGACTGGCCTTGGCCCCGGGCTCGAAGCGGGCCTTCTTGACCTCGACGAAATTGCCGATCTTGACGCCCTCGGCAAGCTCAGTGCCCGGGCGCAGGCGGGCAAACGGCCCGACGCTGCAGGCGCCGGTGGTGCGCACGCCCTCGAGCACACAGTAGGGCTCCACCCGCGTGCCGGCGGCCAGCGTGCTGTCGCGCACGATGCAGCCTGGCCCGACGATCGCGCCCTCGCCCAGGTGGACCTCGCCCTCGAGGATCGCTCCGCGGTCTATCACCACGTCGCGCTCGCAGACCACGCGGCCGCGGATGTGGACCGAGTCCGGGTCCGGCAGGGTCACGCCGGCGTCCAGCAACTCGCCGCGGGCGCGGTTCTGGTAGACCTGCTCCAGTCCGGCCAGCTGGCGGCGGTCGTTGGCGCCGAGCAGTTCGTCGGCATCGGTCGCCACCACCGCCTCGACGGATCGTCCATCGGCCACCGCGAGCCCGATGCAGTCGGTCAGGTAATACTCGCCCTGGGCATTGTCGGGCCGCACCCGCTCCAGCCAGGTCCGCCAGTCGCCGGCCCGGGCGCACATCACGCCGCTGTTGACCTCACGCACCGCGCGCTCGGCTTCGCTGGCGTCGCGCTGCTCGCGGATGGCAGTCACCTGTCCGTTTTCGTCGCGCAGGATGCGGCCATAGCCGGTCGGGTCGTCGGCGACAAAGCTCAGCAGCGCGAGATCGGCCGGGCTGGCCAGCAGGGACTTGAGCGTCTGCGCCCGGATCAGCGGCATGTCGCCCGGCAGGATCAGCACCCGGGCCTGGGCATCGATCTGCGGCAGCGCCTGCTGGGCCGCGTGCCCGGTACCGAGGCGCTCGGACTGGATGACGAACTCGCCGTCGAACCCCGGAAGCGCGGCCCTGACCTGCTCGGCGCCCGCACCGACCACGATCCGCACCCGATCAGGGCCCAGCGCCAGCGCGCTGTCGAGCAGATGCGAGATCATCGCCCGCCCGCCCACCGGCTGCAGCACCTTGGGACGGCTGGAGTTCATGCGTTTGCCCTCGCCGGCGGCGAGGATCAGGATTTCCAGCATGGCGTCATTCTCGTGGCTTGGCTTCCCCGCGCCAGTATAGCGGGGGGCAGGCGCCGGACGAACGGGGCACATGGGCGTTTCAGGGCCGGGAGCGGAGGCTCGGGAAAACTTCAGGGGGTTAATAAAGAAAGGCCCCGGGCGAGGGAGGACCCGGGGCCTTGAGTCGGATCCGGTTTGGGGACTGAAACCGAACCCTGCGGATTCGTCTAGGGAGGGAGACGAATCCAACCATGCGCATGGTGACTACTCAGACTGGCCTGTTTCGAGAAAAGTTTCCGTTTCGCAAAAAAATTTTCGACTTTTTTCGAATCAACTGCATTGTCAACAACTTAGTGGGCATCATCCCAATTCGAACCCACACCTGAATCGACCACCAGCGGCACCTTGAGTTCCGCCGCGGCGGCCATTTTTTCCACCACCGCCGCGCGCACGTCCTCAACAGCCGCCTCCTCGACTTCCAGCACCAGCTCGTCGTGGACCTGCATGACCAGTTTCGCCGGCACCTGCTCGGCCTGGATCCAGGCATCGACGTCGATCATGGCGCGCTTGATGATGTCGGCGGCCGTGC
>SKKM01000155.1 GCA_007121485.1 Wenzhouxiangella sp.
ATCGTCAGCGCCAACCTGCGCCGTTCCGGCCTGTTCGAGCCCATGGCCCAGGCCCAGATGGTGGAACGCCCGACGCGGCCGCCCGAAGTGCGTTTCGGCACCTGGCGCCTGCTGCGGGTCGACCACCTGGTCATCGGGCGCGTGCTCGATGCGCCCGACGGCATCGGCCAGGAAATCGAGTACCACCTGCTCGACGTCCACAGCGGCCGCATCCTGCTGTCGCAGGCCTTGCCGGTGGCGCCTGGCGACCTGCGCTTCGGCGCCCACCGCGTCTCGGACGCTATCTACGAGGCGCTGATCGGTATCCCCGGCGCCTTCGCCACCCGCATCGCCTACGTGGTGGTGACCGATATTGGTGGCCCGGACGAACTGTTCGAACTGGTGGTTGCCGATGCCGACGGCTACAACCCGCAGACCGTGGTGCGCAACACCCAGCCTCTGCTGTCGCCGGCCTGGTCGCCGGACGGCCGGCGCCTGGCCTACGTGTCTTTCGCCACCGGCCGTTCGAACGTGGTGGTGCAGGACCTGTTTACCGGCCAGACCGACATTGTCAGCTCCAGTCGCGGCATCAACGGCGCGCCGGCCTGGTCGCCCGACGGGCGGCGTCTGGCGGTCAGCCTGTCCGAGGGCGGCAGCCCCGACATCTGGGTGCTCGACCTGGAGAACGGTCGCCGGCAGCAGTTGACCCACCACTGGTCGATCAACACCGAGCCGGAGTGGTCCACCGACGGCCGGCGCATCTTCTTCACCTCGGATCGGGCCGGGCGGCCGCAGATCCATGTCATGAATGCCGACGGCAGCAACCTGGAGCGCGTCACCTTCGAGGGCCGCTTCAACGCGCGGCCGTCCATCGGCATGGAAGATCGTTTTCTCGCCGTCATCCACAGCGACGGGAACAACGATTTTCGGATCGCGATTTATGATCGCGAAAATGAGCGTTTGCGTGTATTATCTAATGGCCGGTTGGACGAGTCACCGAGCTTTGCACCGAACGGCAGCATGGTCTTGTACGCCGCCCGCGAAAACGGGCGAGGCGTGCTTGCCGCTGTTTCAGCGGACGGCAGAATTCGGCAGCGACTGGTTGCCAGCGAGGGCGATGTCCGGGAGCCGGCCTGGTCACCCATTATCCGTTAGTTTTTGTCATCAACATCACTCGATAGGAATCGGGAGTTTTCATGAAAACTGCACTGCGTTTTACCGCCCTCCTCATGCTGGTCGCTTTCCTGGCCGCCTGTGCCCGGGATGTCCGGGAAGAACCCACCGCTCCGGAGCCGCCGCCACCGCCGCCGCCACCGGTGGAAGTCGACCGTCTGGACCCGCGTGATTTCACCGATCCGCGCAACCTGGACAATCCGGACAGCCTGCTCAACCAGCGCAACGTCTACTTCGAGTTCGACCGCTCCAACGTGCGCGCGCAGTACATGCCCATCGTTGAAGCGCATGCCGCCTTCATTCGCGCCAACCCGTCGGCCCGCGTGATCCTGGAAGGTCACACCGACGAGCGCGGCTCGCGCGAGTACAACCTGGGCCTGGGCGAGCGCCGTGGCACCTCGGTGCGTGACCTGATGGTCGGCGCCGGTGTGCCTGCACGTCAACTCGAGGTGGTCAGCTTCGGCGAGGAGCGCCCGGTCTGCCGTGAAAGCAATGAAGATTGCTGGCAGCGCAACCGGCGCACCACGATCGTCTACACCGCCCGGTAATGACGGTCAGAGAGAACACTCTCAAAACCCTGCTGACGGCGGTGGCGCTTGCCGCCGCCGTCAGTTTGCCGGCGCAGGCGCAGGACTCCTCGATGATGATCGCGCAGTTGCAGGAACTGCTCGAGGAAGTCCGTGAACTGCGCGGCATGGTCGAATCGCAGCAGCGCGAGATCGAGAATCTTCAGCGTCGTCAGCGCGCCCAGTTTCTCGACCTCGACCAACGCCTGCAGCAACTGGCCGGGGGCGCGCCCGCGCCGATCCCGGTAACGCCGCTGCCCGACCCCGCCGCGGGTATTCCGGAAGTGCGCGAAGAGCGTCCCGATGCCAGGGAGCAAGGCGCCCCGGTGGCAGAGTTGCCGGAGGTCCGTGCGCCCATCGACGCGCAGATGGAGATCACCCCTCTCCCGTCCGGGGTAGCCGCTGCGCCGCGTGATCTGGGCACCCCGACGCCCGAAGAGCAGGCCGCCTATGATCGTGCGTTCCGGGCCCTGCGCGAGCAGCGCTTTGCCGATGCCGCGGAGGGCTTCTCGGATTTTCTCGACCGATTCCCGAATTCCGGCTACGCGCCGAATGCCCTGTACTGGCTGGCTGAAACCTACTACGTGACGCGCGACTTCGAAACCGCGCTGGGGTTCTTCAACCAGCTGCGCGATCGTTACCCGGGCAGCAACAAGGACGGCGACGCCCTGCTCAAGATCGGCTTCAGCCATTTCGAGTTGCGCCAGTGGAACCAGGCGCGTGCCGCTCTGGAACAGGTGCGCAGCGAGCACCCCAACACCACCCTGGCGCGCCTGGCCGAAACCCGGCTGCGCGATATGCGCCTGGCGGGGCATTTTTAGAATCAAGGTTTCAGGGTTCAGGTTCCAGGGTTCAGGAAAAGCTTGACTGCGGCTCGACCTGAACCCTGAAACCTGAACCCCGAACCCTGGCCTTTATGTCCTCCGAAAACCGGCTGAAAATCACCGAAATCTTCGGTTCCATCCAGGGCGAATCCGACCTGGTCGGCTGGCCGACCGTGTTCGTGCGCCTGACCGGCTGCCCGCTGCGCTGTACCTGGTGCGATACGCCGTATTCCTTTCACGGCGGTCAGTGGATGGCGTTCGAGGAGATTGTCAGCCGGATACGCGATTTCGGGTTCTCCCGCGTGTGCGTGACCGGCGGCGAGCCGCTGTCGCAGAAGCGCTGCATCGAGCTTCTGCGCGTGCTGTGTGACGAGGGGCTGACGGTTTCTCTGGAAACCAGCGGTGCGATCGATATCTCCGAAGTCGATGCCCGGGTCATCAAGGTGGTCGACTTCAAGGCGCCCGGCTCAGGGGAGGAGGCGCGCAATCTCTGGACCAACCTGGAGCATCTGAACGCAGCCGACCAGATCAAGCTGGTCATCGCCGACCAGGCCGACTTCGACTGGGCGGCGCGCCAGATCGAAGAGCGCTCGCTGGATCGCTGGCAGGTCCTGCTGTCGCCGGTCTGGGACCAGCTGCATCCGCGCGACCTGGCCGAATGGATACTCGAGTCGGGCCTCCCGGTGCGCTTGCAGGTCCAGCTGCACAAGTATCTGTGGGGCAATACGCCCGGGCATTGATGCCCGGCGCGGCCGTGCCCGCCTCTGTTATTCTGGTATCGCGGGCGTTGGCCCGAAGGCTTGATCCGCCCGGGTCAGGCTGCTCAAGGGGTATCCGGCATGATCGTTCAGATGGAAGGTTGAGGACATGGATTCGATTCAGTGGAGTGACGATCTCAGCACCGGGATTCCGGCCATTGATGATCAGCACCGCAGAATCATCGGCTACATCAGCGACCTTCGTACGGCACGATGCCAGCAAGGCGTCGCCGAGACGCTGGGTGAGTTGCTGGACTACACGCTGTCCCATTTCGAGTTCGAGGAAGCCCTGATGGCAGCCGCCGGCTACGAGGGGCTGGAGGAGCACAAGCACACGCACGATGCCTTCCGGGCCCGCATCGAAGCCTTTGCCGCGCGGCATGCGCGCGGAGAGGACATCTCTGAGGAGTTGCTGGCCCTGTTGACCCGGTGGCTGTACGAACACATCGCCGAGGACGATGCCAGCTACGCGCCCGAGGTCCGCGAGCGCCAGGCCGCCGAACCGGAGCGCTACCGGCGCTGGATGCAGCACCTCGATGAGCGCGCGATGAACTGATTTCGGCCCGGCATGATGGCGGGCAAGGCAAGTCTGTAAGGAGACTGGAAGATGGATCTCAAGAGAACGCTGGATCGGGTCAAGTCCGCGGTCGCCGAGGCGGGCGCGGCAATCCTGGAAATCTATTCCGACCCGGATCGCTTCGACACCGAGCACAAGGACGATCACAGTCCGCTGACCGCCGCCGACCTGGCCGCCAACAAGATCCTCGTGGCCCGCCTGCAGGAACTGACGCCGGACATACCCATCCTGTCCGAGGAATCGAAGCAGGCGCCCTGGCAGGACCGCAAGCACTGGGAGCGCTGCTGGGTGGTCGACCCGCTGGATGGGACCAAGGAATTTCTCAAGCACAACGACGAGTTCACCGTCAATGTCGCCCTGGTGCGTGATCATCAGCCGATTCTCGGCGTGGTGTACGCCCCGGCGCTGCAGAAGTGGTACTTCGCCGCCCGTCACGAAGGCGCCTGGCGACAGGAAGGCAGGGGCGTGATGGACCGACTGCAGGTGGCCGAGAAGCCCGC
>SKKM01000187.1 GCA_007121485.1 Wenzhouxiangella sp.
CAAAGTCGATGTCCTCGTCGTAGCTGAACGAGACCTCGATATCGACGCGCCGAACCCGGCTGGCGGTGAGATTGACGATGGTCCCGCCCCAGATGCTCTTGTTCGGCACCACCAGCACCTGATTGTCGAAGGTGGTGATGGTGGTCGCGACCAGATTCATCTTCTTGACGATGCCCTCGACGTCGCCGACGCGCACGTGATCGTCCACGTCGTAGGGCTGGTAGAGCAGAATCATCGCGCCCGAGGCCAGATTGCCGAGCGAGTCCTGCAGGGCAAAACCGATGATGATGCCGGCAATGCCCAGGCCAGCGAGCATCGGCCCGACCGAGACGCCCAGGCTGGACAGGGCCACGATCAAGCCGAGCAGGAACACGACAATACCGATCACCGAGACCAGCACCTCGCCGGACAGTCGGGTCAGCGTCACGTGGCGGATCGACAGGAAAACCCGCATAAGCCTGCGGGCCAGCCCGGCGAGCAGCAAAGCAAAGCCCAGGATGACCAGAAAAATCACTGCGCGCAGCAACAGATTGGGACCCGTGGCGATAACCCGGTCCTGGACGGACTCGAGCTGCTCTCGCAGGACGCGGCCAAACACCTGGCGCTGCAGCAGCTCGATCCCAATGACACCGCGCTGGCGCACGATCAGCGCGCGAAACTCGGATGCATCCAGCCCCAGCGACTCCAGCAACGTGACCGTCGCCTCGAGACTGGCCAGTGACCGCGACTGCTTGCGCTGGACCGCCTGCACGGCGTTTTGCAGATCCTGGTCCAGCGGCGCCTCGGCCAGGCGCGAGCGCAGCTCGACCAGGGTCGCCGCATCCAGGCGGATCTGCCCGACCGTCCGCTCCGCGAGCAGATCAATTTCGGCTTCCAGACTCTCGCGCAGCTTGCTGCCATCGCCAACGGCTTCAGGAAAACCGGGCTGCTGCGCCAAGTTTTCTATCACCTGCAGATATTCAATCAGAAGCTGCAGGTAGCGATAACGCAGCATCTGCTGCTCCTGCACGAAGGACTGGGCGACGTTGCCGCGCATGCTGGCTTCGAACTCCGAGATCTCCTCGCGCGCCTCGGCGATGCGCTGGTTGATCTGGTCCACGCGTGTCAGCGCCAGTTCGAGCACCCGCACGCCGACAGCGATGATGGCGAGCGCCGATTCCGATTCCAGGGAGTCCTCATCGACTCCGGCCAGCTCCAGCGCCTTGGCGTCCATTTCGCTGACCAGCGCCAGCAGCCGTTCGTCGATACGAAACAGCAAGGCGTCGCGATGTTCTTCGGGCTGGGTGTCCAGCGCTTGCAGCAGTGCTTCAATGCGCTGTTCTGCCGCCTGCAGCTGGCCGAGCGTGGCATCCAACTGGTCATTCTGGGCCAGCAGCGCGGCCGGAAAACTCAGCAAGACCAGCAGCAGACAAAACGGTGCCGCCAGCCGATCCATCCGGCGGCGCAGGGTCGAGTGCTGCATTCGGGAACGTCCTGTCCATCGCCAGTCGACGAGACTAGCACGGGCCCTGTCGCGGTCGTTTCCGCGGGCCCGGGGCTTTAGAAGCTGGATCCAGGGGTCTTGAGAAACTCGATCTCTTCCGCCGTCGATTCGCGGCCGAGAATGCGGTTGCGGTGCGGGTAGCGGCCGAAGCGGTCGATGATGACCTTGTGCTTCAACTCGAACCGGTAGTTGTCCTCCGGTGCGTGCTCGCGGTACAGGCGCTCGGCCTCGACATGGATGCGCTTCGACTCGCTGTGCATGTAGGGCAGCAGCAGGAAGGCGCGCTCGATGGGATCGAGGTCGACCAGGTAGCCGCCGGCGACCGCCTCCTGGGCCAGGGCCAGCGCCATCGGGTCTTGCGCGAAAGCGCCCGGCGTGTCGCGGTGGATGTTGCGCGAGAACTGGTCCAGCACGAGGATCTCGGCCAGCCGCCCGCGCGCATCACCACGCCAGTCGAACAATTCGCCGGCCGCGGCCGCGCTGAGCAAATCGGAAAACCGCTCCTCGATCTGCGCATCCACCGCCGGGTCGGCGCGCCACCACATCGGCGGCTCCAGGGTTTCGAACCAGAAGTGCAGGACTTCGTCTTTCATGGCGGCGGTCGTCGCTGAATCAGGCATCGAGTATGCCTGAAGGCCGTCACCAGCCTTCAGGCCGATTGTTCGGCGAGCATCTCGAGAGTCGTGCGCTGCAGATGGCGGGCGTAGACCTGCTCGAACACGAACAATAATCCGAGGATCACCATCACGGCCGCAGCGCCGCCCGCCAGCGTGGACCAGCCGGTGAGCCAGGCAGCAAGGAAACCCACGCTATAGCAGGCCAGTACCGTCAGCACCGACCATGCGAAGCTGGCCGGCAAGGTTGGCCAGCTGGCGTCCAGCCGATCCCTCGCCGCCTGGAGCAGCTTCCTCTGCTCAAGGCCAGACAGATGGCTGATTTCAGGGAACCGGTTGACATAATTGAACAAACTCATATCAAGCGCTCCAACGGACGTCGTTCGCCGATATTAGCGCACCGCCGCTAACGGGAAAAGCGCTGCTCGAAGTACGCGTTGAGCGCCGCCTCGAGCTCCATCGGCCCGGTGAGGAAATCGCAGGCCAGGTCGAACAGCGGATAGCGGCCGCGCCGGACCAGCCCGTGCTCGCGCACGCGGTGGGCGGTGTGGACGCCTTCTGAGCGGATGTGTTCGCCGCCGGCGGCGATCTTGTCGCTGCGGCCGAAGGCCAGCTCGGCGCCGATGGTGCGGTGATGCGAAGAACGGCTGGTGGCGCTGGTGATCAGGTCGCCCATGCCGGCCGGGCCGCGCGCGGTGGCCGGGCGGCCGCCGCGGTCGCGCATGATGGCTTCGAGTTCGTGCACGGCCTCGAAGATGAAGAAGCCTCTCACGTTGTCGCCCAGCTCCAGCGCATCGGCGGCGCCGAGCAGGGGCACGTAGACGTTCTTCAGCACCACCGACCAGGCCGCACCGACCAGGTCGTCGTCGGCGTCCAGGTACAGCACGGTGTCGGCAAACACGTCGACCATGGATCGGGCGCGCTCGCTGTTGCCGGCCAGCACGCCGAAACCGGCCTTGCCGTCGCGCAGATCGCGCGCAATCATCGGCCCATAGATCATGCCCCAGTGACGGTCCGGGCCCAGGACCTGGGTGAAGATTTCGACCGGCGTGCGGCCTTGCTCATCCACTCCTTTGGCGATCGACAGGCAGACGGTGTCGGCGTCCATCACCGGCGCCAGGCGCGCAGCCAGACGCGCGTGCGGCTGGGCGGGCAGGGCGAACAGCACCAGGTCGCGCTCCGCCGCCATGCGCTCCAGCACTGCCGGCTCGTCGTCCTCCAGCTCGCGATCCCAGACTTCGACGGCATGCGATCCGGCCAGCAGCCCGCTGAACATGGTGCCCATGGCGCCTTTGCCGAGGATCAGGATACGCATGGAATCGGCTGACACGGATAGCTCCAATCCAGGGTTGAACTAATCTATCAGCCGGCAGCCTCCCGCGCCGAAAATCCAGACAGCCTGACCACCATCACCCCCAACCAGCCGGCGCGAGATGGGCCGAACATCACTCTGGAGCGGTCACCCTGGTCGCGCGCTCTGGCCTGGCGGCTTACCATTCCCTGCATGAGTCAGAACACGGCCGCAACGGCCCCGCAACCGCCCGTCCTGCGCTGGGGTTTCCTCGGCACCGGCAGGATCGCCAGCTGGATGGCCGACGTGCTGCGCAACACGCCCAGAGGACACCTTGCGGCCGTGGCCAGCCGCAGCGCCGCCTCGGCCGAAGCCTTCGCCAAACGGCATGGCGCCGAGCGAGGCTTTCATTCCTGGGCCGAGATGCTGGCCTGGAGCGGCATCGATGCGGTCTATGTCGCCACGCCTACGGCCCTGCGCGAGGAAATCTGCGTCGCCGCCGCCAAGGCCGGCAAGCACGTGCTGGGCGAGAAACCGTTCGCCAGCCTGCCGTCACTTGAGCGCATCACGGCCGCCTGCCGGGAAAATGAAGTCGCCTTCATGGACGCGACCCATTTCGTCCACCACCCGCGCACCGCAGCCATCCTGGCTCGCAGGGATGAACGGGTCGGCCGGCCGAGATCTCTTGATTCGTCGTTCCTGGTCCCGCTCGGCGACCGCGGCGACATTCGTTACGACCCGAGGCTGGAACCCCTGGGCGCGCTGGGCGATCTGGGGTGGTACAACCTGCGCGCGACGCTGGAATATCTCTCTCCCCTGGCCGCGTTGCGCTCGGTCAGCGCCCGTCTGCGCCGGGACCGGCACAGCGGCGCCATCATCGGCGGCGAGGGCTCGCTGGTGTTCGAGGACGGCTGCGTATCGGCCTGGCGCTGCGGCTTCGATGCAGAGGCACCCATCATCGCACTCCGGCTGTCCGGCCCC
>SKKM01000103.1 GCA_007121485.1 Wenzhouxiangella sp.
CCTGGAGAGACTCATGCGTTGCCTGCCCTGGTTTCTTGTCATCCTGCTCGCCTCAAGCCTGGTCGCCGCGGAAGACCGGGCCCTGCCGATCATCGACATGCACCTGCATGCCTTCGCGGTCGTGCAGCCCGGAGGCGGGCCGGCGGCTTGCGTGCCCGTCAGCGTCATGCCGGTATGGGACCAGCGCGGACCCTACGCGCCGCAAATGATGGCGCAAGTGGCCCCGGCCGACTGCCCGGCCGACCAGGGCAATGCGGCGCCGGCTGCGGAAGAATTGATGCAGGCCTCACTCGAGGTGCTGGAGCGTCGCAACATATTCGCCGTGACCAGCGGCCCGGTGGCCGTGGTGGACCAGTGGCGCGAACAGGCGCCCGAGCGCATCATCCCGGCGGTGATGTTTGGGCTCGGCGGCTTCGGGCCGACAGCCACGCCTGAGGAAATCCGGGCCTGGCACGCCGAAGGGCGCATCCGGATCATGGGCGAAGTGCTGACCCAGTACGAGGGCATCGCGCCCGACGATGAGCGCCTGGCTCCGTACTGGGCGCTCGCCGAAGAGCTGGATCTGCCGGTCGCCCTGCACGTCGGCGTCGGACCGCCGGGTTCGATGTATATCGACGCTCCGAACTACCGGCTCGATCTCAGCAGCGCGCTGACCCTGGACGGCGTGCTGCGCCAGCACCCGCGCCTGCGTCTGTACCTGATGCACGCCGGCTTTCCGATGCTCGACGACCTGCTGACCCTGATGCACGGGCATCCCCAGGTCTATGTCGATGTCGGCGCGATCGCCTTCGGCGTGCCGCGGGCGCACTTTCATCGCTATCTGGAAGGCTTGGTGGAGGCGGGCTTCGGCAACCGCGTCATGTTCGGCTCCGACCAGATGTACTGGCCGGGCCTGATCGAGCTGGCCCTGCGCTCCATCGAGGACGCGCCGTTCCTGAGCGAGAGCCAGAAACGCGACATCCTGTACAACAATGCCGCGCGCTTTCTGCGCCTGAACGAGGAAGAAATCGCCCGCCATCACGGCACTGTGGCGCGCTAGGATCCGTTCTACCAGTGGATAGCTTGCCGGGCTGCCAGTAGGTGGGGTCTGAAACTCGCGCGCTTCAGCCCCAGCTGCGCGGTCACTGCGGCTCGGTCCCACTGCAGGCGTTTTTCACAGTGCCAGGCAAGCAGTGGGGCCGCGTTTGAGCCTGCTGCTGCAGCCGATTCGGCTTCCTGTTACGAGCCAGTGTCGGCCATAATCAAAAATAGAGTGCTCCGCTTCTGCTGGCTGGCCCTGCTCATCCTCATGCCGCCACCCAGTACGCGCTGTTCAGCTCGCCGATGACCCGGCCCGCCAAGTTCCTCGGCGGGCCCTCGGGCTGGATCGTCGACCAGACCAGCTGCGTGTTTTTCTTCTACGCCTCGGCCCTGGGGATCCCGGCCATGCTGCTGGTGATTTACCTGATGAATCGACGGCAGCAAATGGCCATCGCTGCCCGGCAGACTTGAACTCTTGAGTCAATGCGATTTCAGATGGACCGCGGTCCGGTCTTGTTTCAGGCCCAGTCCAGATTGACGTGATCGGCGCCGCTGGCGGCCAGGCGCCGGCGCAAGCTGCGGCACTGGCGCCACAGACCGGGCACCTTGAATTCATGCGTCTCGCAGAAGACGTACTCGATGCGGCCCAGCAACTCCTGATCCAGCAGATGGTTGAGCAGTCTCGCCTCCAGCCCCTCGATATCGATTTTGAGAAGCTTCACGGGTCGGTCCAGTTCACGGATGAAGCGGGCGATATCCACGACCGGCACCTGCACCGAGCAGTTCGTGTCCAGATTGTGCTTCCCGGCGACCAGGGACGAGCCCGCCGAGTGAGCCATCGGGTCAAGATCGTACTTTCGATGCAGGTACAGGGCTGCGTAGCCGTCGTGGTCGGACACCGCGGCGGCGTGACGATGAACTGTGGGCAACTCTCGTGTCACGCTTTCGAGCACCGCCATGGCTTGCGGGTTGGGCTCGAAAGCATGCACATCGGCACCATGCTGGGACATTTGCACGGTGATTTCGCCGACGTTGGCGCCGCAATCGATGGCGAGATCGCCGCTCCGGAGTGATACCGCCTCAAACTCCTGTCGGGCGCGGCGCTTGCGGGGGGCTTTCCAGGCACTGTTGAGCTTGCGCAGGCACTTCAGCCCCGCCTTCCTTATCAGGTTCATGTCATTCCCTCGGGCGGTCAAAAGCGCGACATTCGCCGTCCGGAGCCTGCCACTGCTGTAGTCTCCGAATCGTCATCGTACAGCTGTTCCGGGCGCTTGTTGGTGAGGGCTTAACGCAAGGTGGATTGCCCTGGTTCTACGACGTCTTCCGTGCCGGTGACGATCGGGTGTCCTGGGCCTGCTGGAGTTCGGCCAGACCGTGCTCCAGCACGCCCAGGTTGAACGGGTCGAGCGGCCTCAAGGCGGGGCCTCCAGCCACTCCTCCAGCTGCTCGAGCTGGGTCGGACTCAGAGTCACGCGTACCGTTTCCTGCCAGCTGGTTTCCGCTTCTTCCATCTGTTCGCGCACCTGCCCGATGCTGGTTTGAAGCTCGGCCAGCCGATCCGCGTCGCCTTCCAGTCCCCGGGCCTGGCCGCGCAGTTCGCGCAGCTGGGTGCGGCCTTCCAGGCGCGCATCATGCAGTGCCTCGCGGACTTCGAGCAGGGCGGCGCGCTGGTCCGGGTCCAGCCCCAGCCTGGCCGCCAGCTCTTCATCGTCCCACCACGCCACCTCTTCGCTGCGTGTCCCGCGCAGGGACTCACGCTGGGCCCGGGCGCGGGCCAGCGCATCGTCTTCGGCGGCAGGGTCGGCCTCCAGTGCCGGCGGCGGCGGATCAGCCGGTTCGGCCCGCTGCGGAGCAGGCGCCGTTTCGACGGTTTGCTCGGGTTCGGGCGGCGGCGCGGTCTCCTGGTCGGAACCGCCGCAGGCGCTCAAGGCCAGTGCCAGCCCGGTGAGGACGAGAAATCTGAGCAGATAAGTCATGGTGATTCCGTCATTGGGGTCATGTCGGGTCCGACAGGTTCTGCCATCAGTCGTTCCGTGGCCCCGGTCGGTAGCCCGGCCTGTTTCGGGCATGGTTGCTGGCCGGAAGGCACCGGTGCTTTCCCGATCCCGGGGCTGAGGCTCAGTACTTGAGCGCGCCCTTGCAGTCCCAGATTCCCCAGTACGCGCCCACATCGCCTTCGGCGTCCACTTTCCAGGCCTCGTCGAACGAGGAGAAGTAGAAGGTCTCGATCTGCGCGGCGCGGGCCCAGAGCTGGGTGAGGATGAAGTAGTCCATGGCGTTGTCGGCGGACGGTCGCGCCGCGTCCTTGCCTTCGCCCTGGCTGGGCCAGCCGGTCTCGGTGATGATGACCGGTTTGCCGTCGGCCGCTTCCACCGCCAGCCGGTGCATGTACTGCATGTGGGCCAGGGCGTGCTCGAAGGCGGTGTCTTCCCAGTAGGGATAGCAGTTGCACAGGACCAGGTCGCAGGCCTGCACCAGGGCGGGGCGCTCCACGAATTCGTAGTAAGCGTCGACGTAGCCGACCGGGGTATCCGGAATCTGCGCCTTGACCTCCTTGATGTGACGGAGCAACTGCGCTTCGCTGAGATCGTCGCGATAGAGCACCTCGTTGCCCACGGCGGCGATGTCGACCAGGCCTTGCCGGGCCAGCCGGACCAGTGCGGCCAGTTCTTCCCGGTTCTTGTCCGGATCGCTCCCCAGCCAGGCGCCGACCAGGGTCTCGAAGCCCATGTCGCGGGCGATCAGCGGAATCCACTCGTTGCCCTCGGTGCAGGAGAACGAGCGAATCCAATTCGTGTGCGGCCTGAGGATGGCAAGACGGCGGCGGATCTGGTCCTCGCTCACCTGGCCGCCGGGTTTCTGGCCTTCCTCGTACAGGCTGAAGCAGAAGCCGTGAACGCCCTCGGCCAGAATCCGGTGGAACAGGCTTGCGCGCTCCGCCGCCGACATCCGGCGCAGGGCCGTGAATTGCTCGGGCACGCCCGATGCCGTGAATCCACGAAGCTTGTGGGTCGGGTATGACACGCTCGTGCTCTCCAGATGCTTCGGTCGGCGGGTCTTCAGTCCGCTTCCTGCGCCCGCCGGGCCCGGATCTCGCGGTCGGTCGGGGGAACCAGGACGGTCTGCATCAGCGCCTCGACATCGCCGCCAAAGGTCTTGGTGATGGGCTGACCGTCGCGGGTCAGGCCCTCGAACACGCCTGCATCCACCAGATCCCACAGGGCGAACTTGGCCTGGGCCTGGATGTTGATCAGGCCGAAGTGATTCTCCGAACCCAGCGGGTTGGCCGCGTCCTTCCAGGGCTCGTCGAAGGCCTGGAAG
>SKKM01000233.1 GCA_007121485.1 Wenzhouxiangella sp.
AAGGTCAGCAACGTGGAGATCAAGCACGTCGACCTCGACGAATCCATGATCCGCGCCATCGCCCGCCAGGCCGAGGCCGAGCGTACCCGGCGCTCCAAGATCATCCTGGCCGACGGTGAGCAGCAGGCCGCGAAGAAGCTGGTGGAAGCGGCGACTGAACTGGCCGAGGCGCCAAGTGCCATGCAGTTGCGCTACCTGCAGACCCTGAGCGAGATCGGTGGCGAGCAGAACTCCACCATCGTGTTCCCGCTGCCGCTGGACGTGATCAAGCCGTTCATGAAGACGCTGGAGAGCGGCAAGTAGCCCTTCAGTCGTCCCACTCCGGCGCCAGGTCCTGCGGCTGACACAGCCGCAGGCCGCGGTTCAGGCCGGCAATCCGCTGCTGGTCTTCCAGGCTCAGGGCAAAGTTGAAGATCTCGATGTTGGCCCGGCAGTGATGCGGGCTGGAGGTGGACGGTATGGCCGCCACCCGGTCCTGCTCGATCAGCCAGCGCAGCGCCACCTGCGGCGCGGTCTTGCCGTATTTCGAACCGATCTCCCACAGCACCGGATCGTTGACCAGGCGCGCCTTGGCCAGCGGCATGTAGGCGGTCAGCACCAGGTTGTGACGCGCCAGCACCCGGCGCAGCCGTTCCTGGCCGAGGTAGGCGTGGTACTCGACCTGTGAGGTGCTCAGGGTGCCGGGGCCGCAAAAGGCGACCGCCTGTTCGGTCTGCGCGATGTTGAAGTTGCTGATGCCGATATGCCGGGCCAGGCCCGCCGAGCGGGCGCGCAGCAGCGCCTCCAGCGTCGGGTTCATGCCGCGGCCGCCGAACACCGGCCAGTGCAGCAGCAGCAGGTCGACGTGATCGGTGCGCAGCTTGTCGAGACTTTCCTGCACCGAGGCCAGCAGGTCCTCGGGCTCGTAGCGCTCCACCCAGACCTTGGTGGTCAGAAACAGATCCCGGCGCGGCAGGCCGGAATCTTCGATGGCCCGGCCGATGGCCGCTTCATTGCGGTAAATCTGCGCCGTGTCGATGTGACGATAGCCGGATTCCAGGGCGACCGGCAGAATGGCCTCTATGGTTTCAGGCGTCAGTTGCCAGGTCCCGAAACCCAGTGCGGGCATATCCAGGCCGTTGGCGGCAATTCCCGGCACTTCAAGGGCCATGGCGGTATTCTCTCCCTAGTACACTCAGCGCTGGTCGCAAGCCGCTCAGTTTAAGTAAAGATGGACGACGAGGGAACTGTCATTCACCGCGTGATCGACGCCTGGCTGGACGCGGTCAGTCGGCGCGATATCGATGGCCTGATCGGCCTGTACAGTGAGGACGCCCAGTTTTGGGGCACCATGGGCGCCCGCCTTTGCCACGGGCGGTCCGAAATTCGCGACTACTTCTCCCGTTTTCTCGACCGGTACCGGATGCGTGCCGATCTGCTCGACCTGCACTGGCAAAGAAGCGGCGACCGGGTGCTGGCCGCCGGCGCCTACCGCTTCACCTGGCAGGACCAGCCGGATCGTGAAGAGGTCGACGCGCGGGCGCGCTTCACCTTCGTGCTGGGGCCGACCGACGCCGGCTGGCGCATCTTTCAGCACCACTCCTCGGCCTGGGTGGTCGGTGGACTCTAGTGGGCCGCCCTCAGTCCGAGCCGGCCAGGTAGCGGTCCTTCAGCCTGACGTAGTGACTGGCCGAGTAGCGCAGCATCTCGAGTTCCGAGTCCTTCAGCCGACGCACGGGGGCCGCGGGGCGGCCGACGTACAGCCAGCCGGACTCCAGGTGCTTGCCCGGACTGACCAGGCTGCCGGCGCCGAGCATGACGTCGGCCTCGATGGTCGCGCCGTCGAGCACGATTGCGCCCATGCCGATCAGGCAGCGGTCGCCGATGGTGCAGGCATGCAGGACCGCGGCATGGCCGACCGTGATGTCCTCGCCGAGCAACAGGGGAATGCCGCCGGGCGTGTAGCGCCCGTCATGGGTGACATGGCAGATCGTGCCGTCCTGGATGTTGGTGCGCGCGCCGACCTCGATGCGGTTGACGTCGCCGCGCAGTACGGCGCGCGGCCAGATCGAGACGTCGTCGCCCAGGCGCACCTGGCCGATCACGCTGGCGTCTGGGTCGATCCAGACGCGCTCTCCCAGGCGCGGAGTCCGGTCAAGATACGCTCGCGTTGCGCTCATTGGCATTGCCCAGTATGCACAATTATGCACATGCCCCTACTGCATCGTGGAAACAGCGGCTTAGGTCCCGATGCTTTGCTTGGTGCACGAGAAAGGCAGCACAAACATCTGAAATTAAACATTTTTTCTGGTTTGGTAAAAGACTGTCCAATGTGCAGACGGGCCCGTATCTGGCCATCATTTTTCCGTCATCAAGGGAATACCCACAAGCTTATCCACAGCCGCTGTGGATAACCCGCCGCGGACGCGCGAGCGGGTGCTTGGCCGTTACAATAACGCCTCTTTGACCGACTTGCCATTTCATGCGCGCGCACATCAAGGAACTCGTGACCCAGGCCCTGGGTTATCTGAAGCGCGAGGGCGCCCTCGATCTGACCGATCTGCCCGAGCCGGAAATCGAGCGGACGCGCGCGCGCGAGCACGGCGACTATGCCTGCAACATCGCCATGGTCCTTGCCCGCCAGCTTCGCATGAAGCCGCGCGACCTGGCCGAGCTGATCCGGGCGCGCGTACCGGAGTCGCGCCGGGTCGAAAAAGTCGAGATCGCCGGGCCGGGTTTCCTGAACTTCTTCGCCAGCGCCCACCACCTGCGGGTCGTGGTGCGCGACATCCTGCGTGCCGGTGACGACTATGGTCGCGCCGCGCCCGGCACGCGCGAAGACGTGCTGCTGGAATACGTCAGCGCCAACCCGACCGGCCCCCTGCACGTCGGCCACGGCCGCGGAGCGGCCTACGGCGCCAGCCTGGCCGCCGTCCTCGCGGCCGCCGGCCACCGCGTGCACCGCGAGTACTACGTCAACGACTACGGCCGCCAGATGGACATCCTGGCCGTCTCGGTCTGGCTGCGCTACCTGGAACTGGCCGGCGAGCGGGTGAACTTCCCCGCCAACGGCTATCGCGGCGACTACATCTACGACATCGCGCGCGAGGTGCGCTCTCGTCACGGCGACGACCTGCGCCATACCGGGCTGGAAGTGGCCGAGGGCCTGCCGCCCGACGTCGACCAGGACGGCGATGCCGAGGTGCATATCGACGCCCTGATCGCGCGGGCGCGCCAGTTGCTGGGCGAGGACGGCTACGAGGCCTGCTTCAAGGCCGCCCTGGAAACCATGGTCGACGACATCCGCACCGATCTGGACGAGTTTGGCGTGGTCTTCGACCGCTGGTACTCCGAGCGCAGCCTGCAGAAGTCCGGCGCGCTGGACCGCGCCCTTGAAAAGCTGCGCGCCGGCGGCTGGCTGTACGAAAAGGACGGCGCGACCTGGTTCAAGGCCACCGAGCTGGGCGACGACAAGGACCGCGTGGTGGTGCGCGAAAACGGCCGCAGCACCTATTTCGCCTCGGACGTCGCCTACCTGCTCGACAAGCTGGAGCGCTGCTCCGGCACCTCGCTGTACATCTTCGGCGCCGATCATCACGGTTACGTGCCGCGCCTGAAAGCGGCCGCGCGCGGCCTGGGCGAGGACGAGAATCGCCTCGACTTCCAGCTGGTCCAGTTCGCCGTGCTCTACCGCGGCCAGTCCAAGGTGCAGATGTCGACCCGCTCGGGCAGCTTCGTCACCTTGAGAGAGTTGCGCGAGGAAGTCGGCAACGACGCGGCGCGCTACTTCTACGTCATGCGCTCGCACGACCAGCACCTGGACTTCGACCTCGAACTGGCCAAGTCCCAGGCCAGCGAAAACCCGGTCTACTACATCCAGTACGCCCACGCCCGCATCAGGAGCGTGTTCCGCAAGCTGGAGGAAAGCGGCATGCGTCACAACGAGGCCATCGGCGAGGCCGCCATCCTGCGCTTGGGAACCGATCACGAGCAGGAGCTGCTGCGCGCCATCGGCCGCTACCCGGAGGTGCTGGAAAACGCGGCCGCGCGCCGCACGCCGCACGTGCTGGCCCACTACCTGTACGAGCTGGCCGCCCTCTTCCACGCCTGGTACAACAACAGCCACTTCCTGGTCGAGGACGAGGAGATTCGCAACGCCCGCCTGAACCTGACCGCCGCGGTCGGCCAGGTCCTGCGCAACGGCCTGGACCTGATCGGCGTCAGCGCGCCGGAGGAGATGTAAATGGCCCGGCGCCAGGCAAGACGCGGCAGCGGCGGCAGCGGCGTGCTGTGGTTCGGCAGCGGCCTGGTCTGTGGACTGGGGCTGGCGACCGTGGTCTGGGTGATGGGCCTGGT
>SKKM01000312.1 GCA_007121485.1 Wenzhouxiangella sp.
GGTCAAGGGTGCTTTGGGCACGGGAATGATGGGCTTATGCGTCTGACACAGTTCTCCGGTTATGGGCTGCGAGTGCTCATCTACGCGGGCCTGAAGGGCAAGCAACTCAGCACGATCGCCGAGATCGCCGATGGCTACGGCATTTCGAAGAACCATCTGATGAAAGTCGTGCAGCAGCTGGTCAACGAGGGCTTTCTTTACTCGCGCCGGGGCAAGAACGGCGGCGTACGGCTGGCCCAGGATCCCGATCAGATCACCATCGGGGCGGTGGTTCTGGCCATGGAGCCGGGGTTCGGCGTGGCCGAGTGCATGCGCCAGGGCAACGAATGCTCGCTGACGCCGATCTGCCGCCTGCGGGCCAAGCTCAATGAGGCCAACCGGGCCTTCCTGCAGGTGCTCGACAAGGTCACGCTGGCCGAGATCCTGCATGACCAGCCTCACCGCGACGCGCTGCGTGGATTGCTGCAGCTGGAGCTGCCGGCAAGCCCGCCGCGAACGCCCAGGTCCAAGTCTGCCGCGGCCGAAGCCAGAGTCTGAAACAGGGCGCAAACAGAAAAAGAAGGCGGCCCCCGCCAGCCCGACCCCAGCACCTGCGCTTCCCGCTGCCGCTGCTCCCTTCCGGGCCTGACGGGGTTCACGGGAAAAACAGTGTGGGAAGACCGGTGGAGACCGCCAAACCCTAGTATCGCAAATTAGCGCTCTGGCGTGCAATGCACGAGCTCCGGGCGCTCGCTTGCCTGATCCGCTGCCCCCGCCTCGCTCCTGGTCTCCTGTCTTGCCCGGGACCAGGCTGGTGTAAACTTCAGGCAATCTCTTCGGGTCGGTGCCGGCCCGGCCATTTCTCAGCTCCAGGGCAAAATATCTTGAGTTATCAGGTTCTTGCAAGAAAGTGGCGGCCGCGGAATTTCGCCGAACTGGTCGGGCAGTCGCACGTGGTGCAGGTCCTGGCGAACGGGCTGGCAGAAGGCCGCGTCCACCATGCATTCCTGTTCACCGGAACGCGCGGCGTCGGCAAGACCACCATCGCCCGCATCCTGGCCAAGTCGCTGAATTGTCTTGAAGGCGTCAGCGCCGAGCCTTGCGGGGTCTGCGAGCACTGCGTGGCGATCGACGAGGGCCGCTTTGTCGATCTGCTCGAGATCGACGCCGCCTCGCGGACCAAGGTCGACGATACGCGCGAAATCCTCGACAACGTGCAATATGCCCCGGCCCGGGGACGCTTCAAGGTGTACCTCATCGACGAGGTCCACATGCTCTCCACGCACAGCTTCAATGCGCTGCTGAAGACCCTGGAGGAGCCGCCCGAGCACGTCAAGTTCGTGCTGGCCACCACCGACCCGCAAAAGATTCCCGTCACCATCCTGTCGCGCTGCCTGCAGTTCAACCTCAGGCGCCTGAAAGCCGACGAGATTAGGGCGCAGATGGAGAAGATTCTTGCAGCGGAAGGCATCGAGGCCGAGCCCGAGGCGCTGAGCCTGCTGGCCCGTGCCGCCGACGGCAGCATGCGCGACGGCTTGAGCCTGCTGGACCAGGCCCTGGCGGCCGGCCCGCCGCTGGGCGAAGCGGCGGTGCGGGACATGCTGGGCAGCGTGGAGCGGCGTCACGTGCATGCCCTGCTGACCGCGCTGGCCGAGCGTCAGCCGGCCGCGGCCATCGAGACCATCGCCGAAGTGTTCGCGCAGGCGCGCAGCCTGGCCCAGCTGCTGTCCGACCTCGCCGAGGGTCTGCACCGCATCGCGCTGATCCAGCAGTTGCCCGACTACCGCGACGACTCGCGCACGGACTGGGAGGAGTTACTCGCCCTGGCCGCCAGCCTCGATCCCGAGGACGTGCAGTTGTTCTACCAGATTGCCGTGACCGGACGGCGCGACCTGCACCTGGCGCCGACGGAAAGATCGGGATGCGAGATGACCCTGCTGCGGATGTTTGCCTTCGCGCCGAGCGAGGGCGGCACGGGCGCCGATGCAGGGGGTGAGGGCAAGCACGCGAGTGCTGCCCGGACGCCCTCCGGCGCCGGCGCCGCTGCGGCCATGCCGCAAACCGCCGTCGTGCCGTCCGTGGCCGCGCCGCCGCCCAAGGCGCCGCAGGGCGCCCCGGATCATCGCCTGAGTCCGGAAACCTGGGCCCAGGTCCTGCCGACGCTGGGCTTGGGCGGCCCGGTGGCCACGGTGGCGGCCATGCTTGCCCTGGTCCGCGTTTCCCCGGGACGGATTGAATTCACGGCCAGTGCGGATGATCTGTTCATGGTGACCGATCGTTTCAAGGCCGCGCTGGAGAAATCCCTGTCCGAATTCTGCGGTCAGGACATGCGCATCTCGGTGTCGGCGTCGGCCGGCGCCGAGGTGGACACGCCGGCCAAAAGGGAACAGCGGCGGCAGGACGAGACCCTCGCCGCGGCGGAACAGGCGATCGACCAGGATCCGCTGATCCAGCGCCTGCGCAGCCGCTTCGACGCCGAAGTCCTGCGCGATTCGATTCGACCCGTCGATACCAGGAGTCATTGAGATCATGATGAAAGGCAACATTGCGCAGCTGATGCAGCAGGCGCAGAAAATGCAGGAAAACGTCAAGAAGGCCCAGCAGGAACTGGCCAGCCTGGAGGTGACCGGGCAAGCCGGCGGCGGCCTGGTCGAGGTGGTCATGACCGGGCGCCACGAGGTTCGTCGCATCAGCATCGACGAGAGCGTGGCCGACGATCGCGAAATGATCGAGGATCTGACCGCCGCGGCGGTCAACGACGCGGTCAACCGCGTTCAGCAGGCGACGCAGGAAAAGATGTCCGGCCTGACCGGGGGGCTGCCGTTGCCCCCGGGCTTTACCTTGCCCTGATGAATCCGGCCCGCGCGCGTCGCGGATCATGAGCAGAGATCCTTTCGACGAATTGCTCGACGCCTTGCGCTGC
Organism: Wenzhouxiangella sp.; assembly: GCA_007121485.1. Lineage (GTDB taxonomy): Bacteria > Pseudomonadota > Gammaproteobacteria > Xanthomonadales > Wenzhouxiangellaceae > Wenzhouxiangella. The sequence goes on from SKKM01000312.1 coordinate 2,903, forward strand.
CTGCCGGGCGTGGGTACCCGTTCGGCCCAGCGCATGGCCCTGCACCTGCTGGAGCGCGACCGCGACGGCGGCCGGCGCCTGGCGCGCGCCCTGGGCGCGGCCATGGAAGACATCCGCCATTGCCGCAGCTGCCGCAACTTCACGGCCGCCGAAGTCTGCCGGATCTGCGCCGACGACCGGCGCGATCGGGGTCTGCTGTGCATCGTTGAAGGCCCATCCGACGTGCTGGCGATCGAGACGGCGACCGGCTACCAGGGCCGCTATTTCGTGCTGCTGGGCCGCCTGTCGCCGCTCGACGGCATCGGTCCGGCCGATCTCGGGCTGGACCAGCTGGAGCAGCGGCTGGACCAAGGCGAGGTCAAGGAAATCGTCATCGCCACCAACAGCACGGTGGAAGGCGAGGCCACGGCGCATTACCTGCGCGAAATGGCCGGCCGACGCGGGATTCGCGTATCACGTCTGGCCCAGGGCGTTCCGCTGGGTGGCGAACTCGAACACACCGACCGCTCGACCCTGGCGCATGCCTTCAGCACTCGCCAGCCGATGCCTTGATGCGCTGTCGGTGGCGCGTGGGGACCAGAAAGGCGGTTTTTATAGGGTTCAGGGTTCAGGGTTCAGGAAATATCGGTTTCCGGTTCCCGGAATTCGTAGGTCGGCCCTCCGTGGCCGACGTCCGATGCCCGAAGTAACCCCATCGCGGCCAAACCCAGTCCATGTTCATGGCAGCCCCAATGATCTTGCATGAACCGGGCATCGGCCGTCGGGGACGGAGCCCCGACCTACGTTTTGCGGTGCGCCAAAACCCTTCCTCTTCTTCTGCGCGCTCCGCGTCTCGGCGGCTCTGCGTGATGCGCTGCTTCTTCTCTACCGCCCCTTGAACTCCGGCGCGCGCTTTTCCAGGAACGCGCTGGTGCCTTCCTGCATGTCTTCGGTCGCGCAGCACAGGGCGAAGCGCGCGGTTTCCAGCGCCAGCCCGGCTTCCAGGTTGATGTCCGCGCCCTGCAACGTGGCCTGCAGGATGCCGCGCACGGCCTCGGGTGCGGCCTTGACCAGCGGGGCGGCCAGCGACTTGACCGCATCTTCCAATTCTTCCGGCTCGACCACGCGGTTGACCAGGCCCAGTTCGTAGGCGCGCTCGGCGCTGATCGGGTCCCCGCTCAGGGCCAGTTCCAGCGCCAGCGTGGAGCCGACCAGCCTGACCAGGCGCTGGGTGCCGCCGAAGCCGGGCATGATGCCGAGCTTGATCTCGGGCAGTCCCAGTCGTGCGTTGCGGCTGGCCACGCGCAGATGGCAGGCCAGCGCCAGCTCCATGCCGCCGCCCAGCGCATAGCCGTTGATGGCGGCGATGACCGGCTTGTCCAGGCTCTGGATCATGCTCATCAGGTTCTGGCCGAACTGCGAGAAGCTGCGCGCCTCGGTCGGCGAC
>SKKM01000268.1 GCA_007121485.1 Wenzhouxiangella sp.
GGGCCGGCGCTGGCGCTGGAGCCGGCCGTGATCAGCGGGCAAGTCACCGAATCCGGCACCGGGACGCCGATCAGCGGGGCGACAGTGGCCATATCGGAGAGCAAGCTCCGAGTCTGGACGCAACAAACCGATGCCCTCGGCCACTTCGAGATCCAGGTTCCGATGAATGCCCTCCAGTCCAGCCGCACCGTGGTCATCGAGGCAGCCGGACCGGATCACTTGCCCAGCCGGCGCAACGGCAGCCCCGCGATCAGTGCCTGCTTTTTCGGATGCCAGGGTGATGGACGGATCACCATCCATTCAGGCGATGAACTCACTGACCAGGATCTGAGCCTGACGCCGGGCGGCGGCCGGTTCTCTGGCGCTGTCGTCAGCCAATCCTCCGGAATTCCGCTGGCCGACATCGAGGTGCTCCCCCTAACGGTGGCTGACAACGGGTTCATTACCGCGATGAGCCAGCACTTCGCAGGCATCAGCGGCCCCGACGGCAGCTACACGGCACCGCTGGCCCTGCTCCCTGGTCAATATCACGTGCTCGCTGAAGCTCCCACCCAGAACTTCGTCACCACCGCCCTGGGCGGCGTCGTGTGCCAGTACCGCCGCTGCCCGATCGCCGCGACCGACACACTGGACATCGAAGACAACGATCTGCTGGGAGGAGTGAACTTTTCCCTGAGAAGCGGGGCAAGCGTCTCAGGCACGTTGCTGCCGGACGACGTGACCAGAGTCGTCAGCATCTACGACGGTGCCGGGGTGCTGGTGACCCAGATGACGCTGCCGGCCGGCACCAGCGACTGGAGCCGCGATCGCCTCGGCGGCGGCAGCTACTACCTTGAACTGGGGTCCCTGGCAGGCTCCAATCTAGTCCGGCGCCTGCACAACGGTCTGGACTGCGCGTTCTCAGGCTGCGAGCGCGCTCGTGGTCCTGCCCTCGAAGTGCCGATCGCCGGTTCGGTCAGCAACATCGAGGTGACCCTGGAAGTCGGCGGCACGCTCAGCGGCACCATCATCGACGCCAACTCCGGTCTGGCCCCGGCGGCCAGCGATGACGGCATCGTCGGATCTTTCAACCTGGTCGATGACCAAGGCGCCGTCGCCGGTGGCGGGTCCATTCGCGCCGACGGCGACGCCGTCACTTTTGTCTCAAGCGGCGGGATCGCGCCTGGATCCTATTTCGTTCGTACCTTTGATTTCTGGGGCTCGAGAGGAATTGGCAACCCGGCACCGCTGGGCAGCGCTCGGGAACACCTGCCCGGCGTCGCCGATGCAGCCTTTCCGGACTTAAGCTGCGTCGGAATCGCCTGCGACCTGGACCAGGCCGGGACCGTGCAGATCAATGCCGGCGAAAACAGTGAGATCCAGATCGCCGTGCGACAAGGGAGCAACATCAGCGGTTCCGTGCTCGATCATGCCAGCGGTGAAGGCATCGGTCCAACCCTCGTCGAACTGGTGGATGCCCAAAACCGGCGCCTGGCGACGGCGATCACCGATCCGGATGGCGGGTTCGTCTTTGGGGCCTTTCCGGCTGGTACCTACTACCTGCGTACAGCCATGTCGTCCGCGCTATCGCCCTTTTTCAATCCAGTCCAGAACCCCTATTTCGATCGCGTGTGGGGAGCTGATGAATCCTGCTCGGAACAGCTCTGCGACCCGACCGCAGGCACGGCACTGGTGCTGGACGGCACGAATGACGCCGGCCCGCTGGAAATTCGCGTCGAGGGCGGCCCGGTGATCAGCGGCCGCATTTTCGACCAGGCCAGCGGCCAGCTGATCACGCGCGGTCAAGTCGAAATTCGCACCGAGGACGACAGACTGGTGGGTCTTTATTCCATCAGCATCATAAATGGCCGTTTCCAGAGCACTGCATTGCCCCCCGGCACCTATACGCTGATCCCAAGGATCTCCCCGGCCTTCATTCCGCTTCCGATCCCGGCCTCAAGCCCCGAGCAGGCGACCACGAGCCTGGCCGGTGCCAGTCGACAAGCCACCACGGGATTCCAGGTCGCGCTGGGACAAAGCAGCGTGCAAACCGAGCTGCGTGTGGTGGATGCAGCGGCCGATCGAGTTTTCCGCAGCGGGTTCATCCTGACCCCTTACGGCCAGTAAATTTGCCGGCTGACCAGCCAGGCCTGGCACAGCGACGATCCATCGCGGGGCTCGCCGGACTGCGCCAGCAGCCTCTGCAGGGCGTTGGCCGTCGGGGCCCCATCTTCAGTACAATCAAGGCTTGAGTTACTGGACCCCATCACCCTGGAGAGTTATCCATGCCCATCAAGGTCGCGATCAATGGCTACGGCCGCATCGGCCGCAACGTGCTCAGAGCGCTGTACGAGTATGGCCGCACTGATGAGATTCGGATCGTCGCTCTGAACGATCTCGGCGATACCGAAACCAACGCCCACCTGACCCGCTACGACACCGCCCACGGCAAGTTCAACGCCGATGTGCAGGTCGATGGCAACGACCTGGTGGTCAACGGCGACCGCATCCGGGTGCTGGCCGAACGCGATCCGGCCAAGCTGCCCTGGGGCGAGATGGGCGTGGACGTGGTGATGGAGTGCACCGGCTTTTTCGCCAGCAAGGACAAGGCCTCGGCCCACCTGTCCGCCGGCGCGCGCAAGGTCCTGATTTCGGCGCCCGCCGGCAAGGACCTGCCGACCGTGGTCTACGGCGTCAACCATGACATCATCAAGCCGGATGACGACGTGGTCTCCAACGCCTCGTGCACCACCAACTGCCTGGCCCCCGTGGTCAAGCCGCTCAACGATGCGATCGGCATCGAGTCCGGCCTGATGACCACCATCCATGCCTACACCAACGACCAGGTCCTGACCGACGTCTTCCACAAGGATCTGCGCCGGGCGCGCTCGGCGACCATGAGCCAGATCCCCACCAAGACGGGCGCGGCCGCCGCGGTTGGCCTGGTGCTGCCGGAGATGCAAGGCAAGCTCGACGGCTTCGCCATGCGCGTGCCCACCATCAACGTCTCGGTCGTCGACCTGAGCTTCATCGCCGGCCGCGACACCACGGTCGAAGAGGTCAACGCCACCGTGCGCGCCGCCAGCGAAGGGGCGATGAAAGGCATCCTGGGCTACAACGAAGCGCCGCTGGTCTCGATCGACTTCAATCATGACCCGCACTCCTCGGTGTTCGACGCCACCCTGACCAAGGTCAGCGGCGGTCGCCTGGTCAAGGTCCTGAGCTGGTACGACAACGAGTGGGGCTTCTCCAACCGCATGCTGGATACCGCCGTGGTGCTGGCGCGGCTCTGAGCCTCGAGGCAATCGGACATCGGGCTGTCGCTGGAGGGCGGCCAATGGAGCAGTCGACAATGAAAACCCTGGACCAGATCGACATCAAGAACAAGCGCGTGCTGATCCGCTCGGATCTCAACGTGCCGGTGCACGATGGCGAAGTCACCTCGCGGGCCCGCATCGAGGCCAGCCTGCCGACCTTTCAGCAGGCGCTGGAGCGCGGTGCCGCTGTCATGGTGATGTCCCATCTCGGTCGCCCCAGCGAGGGCCAGCCGGAGGATCAGTACTCGCTCAAGCCGGTAGCCAAGGTGCTTGGCGAACTGCTCGGCCAGCCGGTGCGCCTGGCCGAAAACTGGCTGGACGGGGTCGAGGCCGAGCCGGGCGAGCTGGTGCTGCTGGAAAACGTCCGCTTTCTGAAAGGCGAAAAATCCAACGACGAAGCACTGGCCGGGAAGATGGCCGCCCTGTGCGACGTGTTCGTGATGGATGCCTTCGCCACAGCCCACCGGGCCCAGGCCTCGACCGAAGGCGTGATCCGCCAGGCGGCCGTGGCCTGCGCCGGGCCCCTGCTGGCGGCCGAGCTGGAAGCGCTTGACAAGGCGCTCGCCGACCCGGCGCGGCCCATGGTCGCGATTGTCGGCGGCTCCAAGGTCTCGACCAAGCTCAAGGTGCTCGAAGCGCTGATCGACCAGGTCGACCAGCTCATCGTCGGCGGCGGCATCGCCAATACCTTCCTGGCCGCGGCCGGCCACCGCATCGGGCAGTCGCTGCACGAAGCCGACCTGGTCGACACCGCCAAGGCCTTGCTGGACCGGGCCGAAGCGCGCGGCGCGGCGATCCCGCTGCCGACCGACGTGCTCACCGCCGAGCGCTTTCACCAGGAAGCCCACCCCTCGCTGCGCGACGTCGGCCGGGTGCATGCCGACGAGATGATTCTCGACATCGGGCCGGAAACCGCCGGCCGTCTGGCCGCCATCATCCGCCAGGCCGGCACGGTGATCTGGAACGGACCGGTCGGTGTGTTCGAATTCGAGAACTTCCGCTCGGGCACCAGCGCCATCGCCCA
>SKKM01000272.1 GCA_007121485.1 Wenzhouxiangella sp.
ACCTGCAGGGCCAGGGCTTCCAAGCGCTGCGCATGGGCCCGCGGGTGCTGCGCACGGAAACCGCCGGCCCGGTGGCCATCGCGCTGCTTCAGGCACGCTTCGGAGACCTGGCGTGAGCCCGATTCGTCGCCGCCTGGCGCGCGCTCGGCGCTGGCTGCTGGAGCACGACCACCGGGTCAGCTTCACGGTGCTCTACATCAGCCTGGCGCTGATCCTGTCCATGGCCATCTCGATGTTCTGGCTGGTGGCCGTGGTCGCCGCGCACGCCGTGATCGAGTACTGGACGCTGGGCAAGCTGGGACCGGCCGACCAACGCCTGGGGCGAACGCTCTGGCATATCCGGCTGGATATCGTCCTGGTGCTGGCCGCGCTCTGGCTCGGCCTGTACATCGACTTGCTGTTCGGCATTGCCGGTCTCGGTGCTGCGGCCCGAACCGGCGCCCAGGTGTCGGCCCGGGTGGTGGCCTGGCAGCGCACCATCCGCGGCGTGTTGCTGAGCGTCGATGAGGCCGCGCTGGCGGCCAAGGCGGCTCTGGGCGGCCAATCGGATACTCCCGGCCCGGCCCGGCGCCGCGAGGCGCCGCTGCCCTGGCGGGAGCCCTGGAGCTGGGGCGACCGTCTGACCATTGGCAGCAGCGCGCTGTTGTTCGGCCTGATCCTGCTCACACCAGTGCTCACGGATCACAGCGTCGTCGAAGCCCTCAGGCTGCTGGCCGAGGATCTCCATCCCTGGCCGCCCTAGAATCCGGCCACGATTTCCTGCCGCAAGGACGCATGCTGCATGACCGACCCGACGAGCACCCCTGACTGGCTGAGCCTGGAGCTGAGCATCGCCGCGGATCAGGTGGAGTCCATCGAAAACTCGCTGTTCGAGGCCGGGGCCGTTTCGGTGACCCTGCTCGATGCCGAGGATCATCCCCTGCACGAGCCCGCGCCCGGCGAGTTGCCGCTGTGGCCCCGGGTGGTCGTTCAGGGACTGTTCGCGGGCGACTGCGATCCGGCTGAACTGATCCATACCCTGCGCACCCTTGGCGTGGTCGACAGCGGCGTCGAACTCAAGGTCTCCGGCATCGCCGAGCGCGACTGGCAGCGCGCCTGGATGGACCAGTATCGGCCCATGCGCTTTGGCCAAAACCTCTGGATCTGCCCCAGCCATGTCGAGCCGGATCCGGCCTGGCCGCTGGTCGTGCGCCTGGATCCCGGACTGGCGTTCGGCAGCGGCACCCACCCGACCACGACGCTGTGCCTGGAATGGATCGATGGGCTGGACCTCACCGGTCAGGCCGTGATCGACTACGGCTGCGGCTCCGGCGTCTTGGCCATCGCCGCCGCGCTGAAAGGCGCCCAACCGGTGCTGGCGGTCGACTACGACCCGCAGGCCCTGGTCGCCACCCGCGACAATGCCGCGCGCAACGGCGTCGAGATGGCCGTGCAGGCGCTCAGCCCGGAGGCGTTCATGCAGCGCCCCGCAGCAGACCGCCAGGCCACGCTGGTACTGGCCAATATCCTGGCCCAGCCCCTGATCGAGCTGGCGCCGATGCTGTCGGCCTGCGTCGGACCCCGCGGCCAGCTGGTGCTGTCGGGCATTCTGCCCGAACAGGCCGACCCCGTCGCGCGGGCATACCGCGATCTCGACCCGGCCTGCTCCAGCGAGCAGCGCGAGGACTGGATGCGTCTGGTATTTAGACGTGATTGATGGGTGCCGGCCAGCTAGAATGTGCGCCGATGGAACTGTTCAAAGTCTTTCAGATCGAGGCCGCTCACTTCCTGCCGCATGTGCCCGAGGGGCACAAGTGTCGGCGGATGCACGGGCATTCGTTCCAGATTGAGATCCACGTCACCGGCCCGGTCGACGAGCACCTGGGCTGGGTGATGGACTTCGCCGACATCAAGCGCGCCTTCGAGCCGCTGTACCGGAAGCTCGACCATTACTGCCTGAACGACATTCCCGGCCTGGAGAATCCCACCAGCGAGAACCTGGCGCGCTGGATCTGGCAGCGCCTGAAACCGGATTTACCGTCCTTGAGCAAGGTCGTGATCCGCGAAACCTGCACTTCGGGCTGCGCTTTTCGCGGCGAGGAGATTTAGATCCATGGATCCGTCCCTGATTCCGCCGGTCACAGGCATCCTTGGCCTCATCGTGGCCTTCGTGCTGTTTCGCATCGTCATGCGCTATCCGCAGATGGAGGGCAAGCCGTCCCGGATCGCCCGGCTGATCCAGCAGGGCGCGCTGGCCTTCATGCGCCGCGAGCTGATCCTGATCGCGCTCTCAGTCGCGGTGATCTTCGTGGCCTTGAGCTTTTCGGCGCTCGGACTGCAGACGGCGATTTCCTTCCTGGTCGGGGCCACCTGCTCAGCCCTGGCCGGTTTTCTGGGCATGTATGCTGCCACCCGCGCCAACGTGCGAACGACCACGGCCGCCCACGAATTCGGCCAGTCCCGGGCGCTCCGGGTCGCCTTCTACGGCGGTTCGGTCATGGGCCTGGTGCTGGCCTCGCTGGGCCTGCTCGGCCTGGGCGCGCTGTACCTGGTCTTCGGCACCGATCCGGACACCGCCCATCGCATCCACGGCTTCGGCATGGGCGCCGGCGTGGTGGCCCTGTTCTACCGGGTCGGCGGCGGCATCTTCACCAAGGCGGCCGACGTCGGCGCCGACAGCGTCGGCAAGGTCGAGGCCGGCATCCCGGAAGACGACCCGCGCAACCCGGGCGTGATCGCTGACAACGTCGGCGACAACGTTGGCGACGTCGCCGGCATGGGCTCAGACATCTTCGAGTCCTACTGCGGCGCCATGATCGCCACCGTGGCGCTGGCCACGGTCATGGTCCAGCAGTCCCCGACAGGCCATGTAGAGGGCTTGGGTGAGGGCTCGGCGCTGATGAGCCTGCCGCTGCTGCTGTCCTCGCTGGGCCTGGTGTGCTCGATCCTGGCAATCATGGTGGTGCGGGCGCTATCCGGCTTGAGCCCGGTCATCGCCTTGCGCAGCGGCACCATGGCCGCCGCGCTCGGCTTCGTGGTCTTGGCGTTCTTCCTGATTCAGGCGGTCGGGATCGATACCGGCGTCTGGTTTGCCGCTGTAGCCGGGGCCATCGGCGGTGTGATCATCGGCCTGTCCACCGAGTATTACACCGCGGCCAAGCCGGTCAGAGACATCGCCCGCGCGGGTGAGACGGGCGCGGCCACGGTGGTCATCAAGGGCCTGGCCATCGGCATGCAGTCCGTGGTGGTGCCGGTCCTGAGCATCTGCCTGGTGATCTTCATCGCCAACGTCAACGCCGATCTTTACGGCGTCGGCATCGCGGCGGTCTCGATGCTGGCCACAGTCGGCATGACCATGGCCATCGACGCCTACGGCCCGATCGCCGACAATGCCGGCGGCATCGCCGAAATGTCCGGCCTGGGCGAAGACACGCGCCAGATCACCGACTCGCTGGATGAACTCGGCAACACCACGGCCGCCATCGGCAAGGGCTTTGCCATCGGCGCCGCCGCGCTGGCCGCCCTGACCCTGATCGCGGCCTACATCGCCGAAGTCGACCACCGCATTCCCGATTTCGCGCTGAAGATCTCCGACCCGCTGGTCCTGATCGGCCTGTTCCTGGGCGCGGTCTTCCCGTTCCTGGTCGCCTCCATCACCATGACCGCGGTCGGCAACGCGGCGATCGAGATCATCGAGGAAATCCGCCGCCAGTTCCGCGAGATTCCCGGCCTGCTCGAGGGCACGGCCGAGCCGGATGCCGCGCGCTGCGTGGACATTGCCGCGGCCGGCGCCATCAAGCGCATGCTGCTGCCGGCCGCCCTGGCCGTACTCGGACCCGTCGTGGTCGGCTTCGGCCTCGGTCCCGAGGCCCTGGGCGGCATGCTCGCCGGGGCGCTGCTGGGCTGCGTGCTGCTGGCGCTGACCATGGCCAACGCCGGCGGGGCCTGGGACAACGCCAAGAAGTACGTCGAGAAAGGCCACTACGGCGGCAAGGGCTCGGACGTCCACCTGGCCAACGTGGTCGGCGATACCGTGGGCGATCCGCTCAAGGACACCTCCGGCCCGTCAATGAACATCCTGATCAACGTGATGGCGATCGTCAGCCTCGTGATTGCGCCCTTGTTGGGGCCTTGAGCTTTTTAGGGGTCAGGGACTGTGACTTAAGGGGTCAGGGGCTAGGGGCTAGGGGCTAGGGGCTAGGGGTCAGGGTGGACTGCCCCCGATTTAGTAGACACTCGGGTTCAATCTGCCGTTTTGCTGAGCCTCGAAGACCGCCGGTGGCAGGTCTCCGGCCTGGCTATGTCGGCGGATTTGATTGTAGTAAGTTTCC
>SKKM01000126.1 GCA_007121485.1 Wenzhouxiangella sp.
CTGATCCAGACCATCGGACGGGCGGCGCGCAACGTGCGCGGCAAGGCCATCCTGTACGCCGACCACACCACTGAATCCATGCGCCGCGCCATCGACGAGACCGAGCGCCGGCGGGCCAAGCAGGTCGCGCACAACGAGGAAATGGGGATTACCCCGCAGACCATCGTCAAGAACATCGCCGACATCATGGCCGACGCGCACCAGGCGCCCGGACGCAAGAAAACGGCGCGCAAGGCGGCCGAAAAGCGCGCCGCCTACGCGCCCGAGGTGTATTCGCCGGAGCAGGCGGCCGGGGAGATCGCCCGCCTGGAAAAGGCCATGTTCAAGGCCGCGGAAAACCTGGAGTTCGAAGAAGCCGCGTCCCTGCGCGACCAGATCAGCCGCCTGCGCGAACAAGGCTTCCGCGCGCCGGGCCCGGGCCACGCCGCTTGAGTCGGTTCTGGGGCAGGTGCCTTGTTCTGACATCTAAAGCCTCTCGCCAAGACGCCAAGGCGCAAAGGACGCCAAGGAAAAAAAGGAAAAGCCAAGAAAAGCAAAGGGAGGAATTGGATTGGAAGTGCGGTTTGCACTGTGGAGGCCGCGGGCACGGGCCGAATTTATCCCCCTAAGCTTTTGACCCTTCCTTAGTTTTCCTTGGCGTCCTTTGCGTCTTGGCGTCTTTGCGAGAAGCTTTTTCTAAAGACCGTCCGAGACGGCTACGCCCTTACCTCAGCGCTGTGACCGAGGAGTGCCACCGGATTCGGGCACGGTAACGGCCCAGACCAGGGCGAGGATCCAGCCGATTCCGAAAAACGGCAGGCCGAGGATGTTGAGCGCGGCCAGGGCGCCCAGGCGCGGATGCTTGCGGTACCAGCCCACGGCGGTGGGGATGAGCAGGAAGGGAATGCTGAGCACCAGGATGAACAGCAGTTCGTTGAGCGTCAACATGGATCGTCGTGTGGTTCCTAGGAGCGGAAGATGGCGTTGAGGGCCTGGTCCAGGTCGCGGTATTCGAATTCGAAGCCGGCCTGCTCCATGCGGGCGGGCAGCATTTTAGCGCCCGTCAACAGCAGGCGTGACATTTCTCCGAAGGCCAGTTTGAGCGCCAGCGCAGGGGCCGGCAGCACGGCCGGCCGCTTCAGCGCGCGCCCCAGTTCCCTGGTGAAGTCGGCATTGGTGACCGGATTCGGCGCCGACGCGTTGAAGGCTCCGGACAGATCGTCGCGCTCCAGCAAAAACAGGATCATGCCGACCATGTCATTGCGGTGAATCCAGGGCATGTACTGGCTCCCGTCGCCCAGCTTGCCCCCGAGCCCGAGCTTGAAGACCGGCGTGGTCTTGGCCAGCATGCCGCCGCCGGCGTCCAGCACCAGGCCAATGCGCAGGATGGCCACGCGCACGCCGGAACTCTCCGCGCGCCGGGCTTCCTCTTCCCAACGCTTGCACAATTGGTGGGCGAATTCGTCATGCGGCGTGGTCTGTTCGGTCACGTCGCGACTACCCTGGTCGCCGTAGTAGCCCATGGCGGAGGCCGACACCAGGACCGCGGGCGGTCGCTCCTGCGTCGAGCAGAAATCCACGGCGTCCCGGGTGATGCCGATGCGGGACTCGATCAGGGCTTTTTTCTTGGCCTCGGTCCAGCGCCCTTCGGCGATGGGCTCGCCGGCCAGGTTGACGATGGCCTCCGGGCCCTCTGCCGCAAAGTCCGACACCTGTTCGCGCACGACGACCTCGGCCGGCAAGCCCTTTTTCGCCTTGTCCGGAGCCCGCGACACGACCAGGGGCTGGTGTCCGGCGTCGATCAGGCGTTGACACAGGGCCTGGCCGATGAAGCCGCTGCCGCCGGTGATGAGTACTTTCATGAGTGAGTTCCCTGAGTGTTCATGCCTGCACCTCGATGATGGTAAGCGAGGCGGATGCCTGGAGGATGAAGCGAGTTCGACCGTCGCTCAATCCTTCCCGTTGAACAGGTCGCGCGTGCCGACGGCTTCGGCCGATTCGCCCAGGCGTTTCAGGGCCAGGGCGTAGGCTGCCATCCGCAGGGAAATCTCCTTTTCGGCCGCCAGCTCCATGACGCGGTCGAACTGGTAGCTCATGCGGTTTTCCAGGCGTTGCCGGACCTCGTCGGCTGACCAGTAGTCGCCGCTGCGGTTCTGCACCCACTCGTAGTAGCTCACGGTCACCCCGCCGGCGTTGGCGAGTATGTCCGGGATGACGGTGATCCCGGCCTCGTCGAGAATGTCATCGGCGTCCGAAGTGACCGGGCCGTTGGCCAGTTCCAGTATGGTGCGCGCCTTGATGTTGGCGGCATTGTCGGTGGTGATGACGTCTTCGAGCGCCGCCGGGATCAGGATATCGACGTCGAGTTCCAGCAATTCGGCGTTGGAGATCCTGTTGGCGTCGACCTGGTCGCAGATCGAGCCTTCGCAGTAAACGGCCTCGAGCTTGCGCGTCTCGTTCTTGGCCTTGATCAGGCTGGGAACGTCGAATCCGTCTTCGGAAAAGATGGCTCCGCTGGAGTCGCCGACCGCGATGATGCGGTAGCCGGCTTCGTCCAGCAGGCGGGCGATGCCCTGGCCCGCGTTGCCGAAACCCTGGATGGCGACGGTGGTTTCGGCGGGTTTCCAGCCGCGCTCCTCGGCCAGCTTGGCGATGCAGACATAGCCGCCGCGGGCGGTGGCGTCGCTGCGTCCGTGGCTGCCGCCCAGCGCGAGCGGCTTGCCGGTGATGACCGCCGGTTCATGCCGCCGTACGACATGGGCGTACTCGTCCATCATCCAGCCCATGATGCGCTCGTTGGTGTAGACATCAGGCGCCGGGATGTCCAGTTGCGGCCCGATGAACTCGGCGATGCGCCGGATCAGGCCGCGGCTGAGACGCTCGAGTTCCAGCAGCGACAGGGACTTGGGGTCGACGGCAATGCCGCCCTTGGCGCCGCCGTAGGGCAGGTCCATGACCGCGCACTTGCACGTCATCCAGAAGGCGAGCGCCTTGCATTCATCCAGGGTGACGTCGGGATGGTAGCGCAAGCCCCCTTTGCCCGGGCCACGCAGGTCGTTGTGGTGAACCCGGTGCGCGGTGAAGATCTCCAGGCTGCCGTCGTCACGTCGCAGCGGCACCGAAACCGTCAGCACCGCCTTGGGATGGCGCAGGCGCAGGAAGGTTTCCTCCGGGATATCGACCACCTCGGCGACCGCATCGAGGCGGCGCAGGGCGGAAAGAAAAGGCGAGTCGTCGCTCATGAAAGCCTGCCAGGGTAAATTTTCACCACGTTAGCAGATGATTGCCCCCGGCGAGATGAAACCGCCGCTCGTGCAAGGCAAGCTCATGACGCTCGGCTTACAATAGCGGGCTTGTCTCCACCACCTCGCACAAACCCATGGAACAGACTGCCGCAAAGAACCTTCTGGATGATCTGGAGCGCCGCGTTGCTGCGCTTAGGGGGTATCTTTGACTTCGACGGCAAGCTAGAACGCCTCGAAGAGGTGACCCGGGAGCTGGAGGATCCGGCGGTCTGGGACAAGCCTGAACATGCCCAGGCACTGGGCAAGGAGCGGGCGGAGCTGGATCGCTCCGTGAGCGCTCAGCGCGCCGTGATCAGCGGTGTGCCCGATGCCGCGGAGTTGCTGGACCTGGCGATCCTCGAAGAAGATGACGAGACCTTCGACAGCGTCACCCAGGATCTGCTGGCCCTGGAGCGTCGCGTTGCCGACCTCGAGTTCCAGCGCATGTTCTCCGGGGAAATGGATAACCGGCCCTGTTTCATCGACATCCAGGCCGGCTCGGGCGGCACCGAAGCGCAGGACTGGGCCGAAATGCTGCTGCGGATGTACCTGCGCTGGGCCGAACGGCGCGGCTGGAGCAGCGAGCTGATCGAGGTCTCCGCCGGCGAAGTCGCCGGCATCAAGAGCGCCACCATCCGCGTCGAGGGCGACTACGCCTTCGGCTGGTGCCGGACCGAAACCGGCGTCCACCGCCTGGTGCGCAAGTCCCCGTTCGATTCCGGCAACCGCCGCCACACGTCCTTCGCCAGCGTGTTCGTCTCACCCGAAGTGGACGACAACATCGAAATCGACATCGATCCCTCGGACCTGCGCATCGACGTCTACCGGGCATCGGGCGCGGGTGGCCAGCACGTCAACCGGACCGAGTCCGCCGTGCGGATCACCCACGAGCCGACCGGAATCGTTGTGCAGTGCCAGACCGACCGCTCCCAGCACAAGAACAAGGACCGGGCCATGGGCCAGCTGCGCGCCAAGCTGTACGAGTTGGAGCTGCAGAAGCAGCGCGAAAAATCGCAGGCGCTGGAGGACGAAAAGGCCGACATCGGCTGGGGCAGCCAGATTCGCAACTACGTGCTAGACCAGTCGCGCATCAAGGACCTGCGGACCGGGGTCGAGCGCTCCGATACCCAGAAGGTGCTGGACGGCGACCTGGACGAATTCGTCGCCGCGCAGCTCAAGGCGGGTCTAGTTTGAAGATCGTTTTTTAACCGCAGATGAACGCAGATGAACGCGGATAAAAAGAACGAGCCGCTGATAGATGATCTTAAGAGCATGAGTGCATTATTTATCGACCAAGCCGGCAGGCTCCGATCCCCATCTGCGTTCATCCGCGTTCATCCGCGGTAAAAAAATCCGACGCAAAGGCCAGAAATGCATGACCGAAGAAAAGACAGCAGACCAGACTCCTGACGAGAATCGGCTGATTGCCGAGCGGCGGGCGAAGCTGCGCGGCTTGCGCGAGGCCGGGGCGGCTTATCCGAACGACTGGCGTCCGGACACCGAGGCAGCCGGGCTGATCGAGCGTTTTTCCGATGCCGAGGCCTGGGGCCAGGAGGCGCTGGATGAACTGGGGGAACGCTTCTGCCTGGCCGGCCGGATCATGAGCCGCCGCATCATGGGCAAGGCCGCGTTCCTGCACATCCAGGACGGCTCGGGAGCCCGCATCCAGATCTACCTGCGCCGCGACGATCTGCCTGAGGGGGTTTACGGCGCCTTCAAGCAGTGGGATATCGGTGACCTGGTTGGCGTGGCTGGCCGGCTGATGCGCACCCGGACCGGCGAGTTGAGCGTTCACGCCGATGAAATCCGGCTGCTGGCCAAGGCGCTACGGCCGCTGCCGGAAAAATGGCACGGCCTGACCGACCAGGAAACCCGCTACCGCCAGCGCTACGTGGATCTCATCGTCAATCCGCAGGTACGCGAGACTTTCCTGCGCCGGTCCCAGGTCATCCGCGCAATCCGGGGTTTCCTCGACCAGCGCGGTTTCCTTGAAGTGGAAACGCCGATGATGCACCACATTCCCGGCGGCGCCACGGCCCGGCCCTTCGTCACCCACCACAACGCGCTGGACCTGGACCTGTACCTGCGCGTGGCCCCGGAACTGCATCTCAAGCGCCTGGTGGTCGGCGGACTGGAGAAGGTCTACGAGATCAACCGCAACTTCCGCAACGAGGGCGTGTCGACCCGGCACAACCCCGAGTTCACCATGCTGGAGTTCTACTGGGCGCACGCCGATTACCGCGACCTCATCCGGCTGACCGAAGAAATGCTGCACGAGGTCGTCACCCTGATGCCCGGGCTCAAGGACGGACGGGTCAGCTACCAGGGCGAGCAGATCGACTTCGGCGGCCAGTACCGTCGATTCAGCGTCGCCGAGGCGGTGGCCGAGCACTATCCCGACCTCGCCAACGGCGACCTGCGCGACGCCGATCTGCTGCGGGCGGCTTGCGCAAAACAGGGCATCCATACCGAGAAGTCCTGGCAATGGGGGCGACTGCTGATGGAGCTGTTCGAGCACCGCGTGGAGCCGCAGCTGATCCAGCCGACCTTCGTCACGGGTTATCCGATCGAGGTCTCCCCGCTGTCGCGGCGCAACGACGAGGACCCCGAGCTGGCCGACCGTTTCGAACTGTTCGTGGCCGGGCGCGAGATCGCCAACGGCTTTTCCGAGCTCAACGATCCCGAGGACCAGGCCGACCGCTTCCGTGCCCAGGTCGCCGCGCGCGAGGCCGGTGACGCCGAAGCCATGCATTTCGATCACGACTACATCCGCGCTCTGGAATACGGCATGCCGCCGGCGGCCGGGGAGGGCATCGGGATCGACCGGCTGGTCATGCTGCTGACCGACTCGCCCTCTATCCGCGACGTGCTGTTGTTCCCCTACCTGCGGCCGGAGGTCGAATGATCGTGCCCGGCAATTGTTGGCTCGCGGCGTCCGGGAACCTGGTTACCCGGCAGATCTCGCTCAAGGCAGTCAGCCGTTTCCGGCATGCGTGAGGTTTGCGTCGTCGGCGCCGGATGGGCCGGCCTGACCGCCGCACGTCGCCTGCACGCCGCCGGCCGGGACGTGGTGGTGCTGGAAAAGGCCCGCGGTCCGGGCGGTCGCTGCTCCACGCGGCGCCAGGAGGATTTCGCCTTCGACCACGGTGCGCAGTACTTCACTGCGCGCTCGGATGCCTTTTCCGAGGCGGTGCGTGGCTGGAAAGCGCAGGGGCTGCTCCGGGCCTGGAATCCGAGGATCACGGTTTTCGGCCCCCGGCCATCGGACGCGGGGCGTTCGCCGGACGAGCGCCTGGTTGGGCTGCCCGGAATGAACGGCGTGCTCAAGCACCTGGCGGCCGGCCTCGACTGTCGATTCGGTGTGCGCGTTGAAAGGCTCGGGCGGAATGACGGCTGCTGGGTGATCGGAACGGATGCATCCGGGCAGGAGGTTCGCGCCCGCTACCTGCTGATGACCGCACCGCCCCAGCAGGCTGCCGCATTGTTGTCGAACCTGAGCGACCTGGCGCCCGCCGTGGCCAAGGTGCCGATGAATCCATGCTGGGCCATGATGCTGGGCTTCGACCAGGCCATCGAGGCTGACTTCGACGCCGCTTTCGACAACGAGGGGCCGCTGGCCTGGCTGGCGCGAAACTCGTCCAAGCCGGGACGTTCCGGTGAAGCCTGGGTACTGCACGCCAGCCCGGACTGGTCCGGCTGGCATCTGGAGGATGACGCGGCGAGCGTGGCCGGGAAATTGCTGGATGCCTTCCGCCAGCGGGTGCCGGCCGCCCGCAGCCTGCAGCCGCGTGTGGCCAGCGCCCACCGCTGGCGCTATGCCCTGGCGCCTGAGCCGCTCAAGCGCAGCTGCCTGAGCGATGCCGGGGCAGGGCTGGTGGTGGCCGGAGACTGGTGTGCCGGGAACCGGATCGAGGGCGCATGGACCAGCGGCATGGCCAGCGCGGAGGAAATTCTCGCCTGGGGCTGAATGGCCTTGGAGCTGGGTACGCGGCTCCCCCGCGGCTGCGGCAAGAGCGTGCATTACCGGGTTCTCCGGACTGGATGCTCAGGCCGGCTGCATCTGCAGCCGGCCGTGCTCGTCGCGGGACAGGATCAACAACCGGGCCGCCCGGCCCTGGAGTTCCACAACGCTGCCGCGCTCGCCGTGCCAGTCGCCCAGGACGATACGCTCGCACGCCCGGCCGTCGATGTCGAGCTGATGCCGGCCGGGGCGATGGGTATGGCCGTGAACCAGCCTGGCTATGGCCAGTATCTGGAAACAACGCCGAACCGCATCGGCGTTGACGTCCATGATCTCGGGCGCCTTGCCGCGATTGCGCCGCTTGCTCAAGCCGCGCGCAGCCCGCGCCAGCAGGCGTCGCCACCACAATGGGCGGGAGAGCACGCGGGCCTGCCACTTCGGATGACGCACGCGCTGGCGGAAGCGCTGGTACTCGACATCGTCGGTGCACAGGCTGTCGCCGTGGACCAGGGCGGTTTTCGGCTCCAGACCCTCGAGGAGCACGGGTTCTTCCAGCGCCTGCATGCCGGCTGCCCGACAATAATCCTGGCCGACAAGGAAGTCGCGGTTGCCGGGGATGAAGTACACGGGGGTGCCGGCGGCGGCGAGGCGAGAGATCGCAGCGGCGACGGTTTCAGCCAGTTCATCGGCGCCGTCGTCGCCGATCCAGACCTCGAACAGATCGCCCAGAATGTAGAGGGAGCGGGCCCGGCGCGCCGGGCCGCTCAGGAAGTCCAGCAGGAGCCCGGTGGTCCCCGGCCGGCCGGCCTCCAGGTGGAGGTCGGAAATCAGGTATACGGGGCGATCACTCAGGGATTTCAACCCGCTCGATGATCACGTCTTCAACCGGCACGTCCTGGTGGAAGCTGCGGCGCCCGGTTTCCACCTGACGAATGGCGTCGACCACGTCCATGCCGTCGGTCACCTGCCCGAATACGGCATAGCCCCAGGTCTGGCCGGAAGCCGGGCTGCGGTGGTCGAGAAAGGCGTTGTCGGTCACGTTGATGAAGAACTGCGAGGTCGCGGAGTGCGGGTCGTTGGTGCGCGCCATGGCCACGGTGCCGCGGGTGTTGGACAGGCCGTTGTCGGCCTCGTTCTGGATCGGGTCGCGCGTCGGCTTTTGCTGGAAATCCGTGTCGAAGCCGCCGCCCTGGATCATGAAGTTGGGTATGACGCGATGGAACAGGGTGCCGTCGTAGTGCCCGTCACGCGCGTACTGGATGAAATTGGCGACCGAGGCAGGCGCCTTGTCTTCGAACAGTTCCAGGGTGATGGCGCCGTAATTGGTGTGCAGGATCACTATGGGGTTCTCCGTGGTTTCGTCGTCGTTTTCGGTTTCAGTGGTCTCGGCCACGGCCAGCATCGGCAGCAGCAGGAAAAGCGAAAGCAGAATCCTCATGGTTTCGTTCCACTTGTCTCGGTTTGGGGCCGCCAATGATACGGCTTTTCCGTCGGTCATGCCGCGGCGGCGGAGTCCTGCGCAGTGCCCCGGAGCATTGACTTGGGGCTCTCAACTAGAATAGCCGCATGAATCCGCTATTCGATGAATCCGTCGACGGCTTCCAGGCCGTGCGCTTCGACGGCAGGCGCCTGCACCTGATCGACCAGCGTCGCCTGCCGGCGTCGGAAACCTGGCTGAGCATCGCCGACGTCGATGGCGTGATCCAGGCCATTGCCGACCTAGTGGTTCGCGGCGCGCCCGCCATCGGCATCACTGCCGCCTATGGCGCGGTCATCGCCGCCCGCGTCCGCGGTTCCGATCTTGCGGGCTGGATGGACGACCTGGCGCGCCTGGCCGCGGCCCGCCCGACCGCCGTCAACCTGGTCTGGGCGGTCGAGCGCATGCGCAAGTTCGCGTTGGAACAGGGTGAGCTTGACGCCGATGCGCTGGCTGGGGAAGCGCAGCGCATCCATCGTGCCGACATCGAGGCCAATCGGGCCATGGCGCAAGCGGGCAGTGCGCAGATCGAGCCCGGTAGCGGGGTGCTGACCCACTGCAACACCGGCTCCCTGGCGACCGGAGGTATCGGGACCGCTCTCGGCGTGATCGTGGCCGGCGCCCGCAGCGGCCGGATAGCACGCATCTACGCTGACGAAACCCGGCCTTGGCTGCAAGGCTCGCGCCTGACCGCGTGGGAACTGGCGCGGGCAGGGCTGGACTTCCGGGTCATCGTCGAAGGCGCCGCCGCGGCCCTGATGGCCAGCGGCGCGGTGCAGTGGGTGATCACCGGGGCTGACCGGATTGCCGCCAACGGCGATGTGGCCAACAAGATCGGCACCTACGCCCTGGCCGTTCTGGCCCGTCATCACGGCGCGAAGATGATGGTGGTGGCACCCGGCTCGACGCTGGATCCGTCGATGCCCGACGGCAGCGGGATCACCATCGAGGAGCGTGACCCCGGCGAGATCTGGCGCGCCGCAGGGATCGAGACGCCGCCGGCCGGTCACGCTGCCTGGAACCCGGTGTTCGACGTGACCCCGGCCGGGCTGGTGGACTGCATCGTGACTGAAAACGGGGTGTTTCGGCCGCCCTACGATTTCAGCCAGACTGATTAACCGGGCTTGTAGGTTGGCATGCCGGGTCAATCGCCGGGCCGGCACGGTCGGAATCGCGAAGCGTAGGCATACGCGGACATGCGCCGCAAATGCCGAGCATCAAATACCGTCGGTACTTTGACGCCAAGTCAACAAGAAACGGCCGGGCAGTGCCCGGCCGAAGCTTGGGGTGCTGCCGTATCGGCTGGCTACGGGGCGAACTCGCAGCTGACCTCGGGGTTCCAGTCGGCGAAGACGCCGGCCGGATTGTCGCGGCCGATCCAGACGTGCAGTGCCCAGATGTTCTGTGCGGGGTTGAAGTGCAGGGACTGTCCCAGGATCTGCGGCGGCTCGGCGTGCGGCCAGTCCGGGGCGCGAACGATGTACTCCACGCCCAGGAACTCCATCGAACCGTCCTCGGTGGGCGCAAACAGCAGCACCTCGGGGCGCAGCAGCGACAGGCTGCCGTTGCCCAGTTGCTCCATGTTGGCGATGTGGTAGCCCATGCCGCCCATAGGGCTCTCCACGCAAGGACTGATGGCGGTGTCCCAGCCGGCCGCGATGCCGACGTCGAAACTGAAGAAGGCGCTGGTCGCGCGACGCACCTGGTTGAGCTGCCCGGCCAGTTCTCGGCAGCGCGGCGGAACCTGTTGGGCGGGCCTGCCGTCCAGCCAGATTTCGCACGCGTGTCGAGTGCTGTAGGCGGGTTCATCGCCGTGGGCGGCCAGTGGACCGGAAAGGGCCACCAGGCCGGCGCTCAGCGCGATGGCGCCCAGGCATTTGAAGGTCTGGCTTGCGTTCATGTGGATGCTCCTCTGTGCGTGGTGTCGGTCGCCGGCCGGTCGCGGACGGCGTGGATGCATCCTGTCCAACGCTGCGCGCCGGGGCTTTCAGAAAACCTGAAGAATCTCTCAAGCTTTTCTTCAAGGCCACAAAAGCGTTGTCTCACAGAGGTTTGTCAGCTATATAGAGTGGATGATCTACCGCTTTGGCGATTTCGAACTCGATCCGCGCCTGGGCCTTCTGTGCGGTCCGGAAGGTCCTCAGCCGCTTCGAAAGCAGGTATGCCGGCTGCTGGAAGTCCTGCTCGAGCATGCGCCGGAATTGCTGGATCAGAACACCCTGCTGGACGAGGCCTGGGGGCGCACGGCCCTGTCGCCGAACGTCGTTCCGCAAGCCATCAGCGAGCTGCGGCAGGCGCTGGGCGACCAGGCGCAGGCGCCACGCTACATCGAAACCCTCCATCGTCGCGGCTACCGGATCATTTGTCCGGTCGAGCGGATCGATGCGCAGCAGGAACCGGATTCCGATTCCGCAGGCGAGCCGTATCCTGCACAAGCGCCGGAATTCACCGTCGAGCCGGTCAACCGGCTGTTGCTCGCCGGAACCCTGGGCCTGGTGGCTGCCCTGGCGCTGGTGCTGGGGCTGTGGTGGAACCAGGTGTCGGTGCACCGCTGGCTGGAGCGCGAGGCCTTGCCCGAGATTCGCCAGCTGGCCGGCGAGGACCTGGCCCGCGCCTGGCGACGCCTGCGCGAGGTTCGGGAACGTGCCCCGAGGGATGAGCGGCTGGAGCAGCTGTGGCTGGACATCGCCTTGCCCAACCGGCTGCTCAGCGAGCCCCCGGGCGCGGAAGTGGCCGTGCGCGGATTTCGCGAGGCCGACGCCGACTGGATCGTCCTGGGGCGCACGCCGCTGGAGGACGTGCGCTTGCCGCTGGCCCAACTGCGCTTCCGGGTCATGCTCGACGGCTACGCGCCGATCGAAAGCGCTCCGGCCATACTGCCGCTGGCTGCGCCTTTCGTTCTAAGGCCGGCGGAAGAAGCCCGGGACGGCATGGTCTACGTGCCGGCGGGTTCGGTGACCTATCTCGGCCAGTCTCGCGAGCTTCCCGGGTTCTGGATCGACCGCCACGAGCTGACCAACCGGCAGTATCGGGAGTTCGTCGAGGCGGGCGGTTATCGCCGTTCGGAGTTCTGGCGATTTCCGGTCCAGGTCGATGGCCGGCCGCTTTCGTTCGCGGAATTGACCGCAGGATTGGTCGACAGCACCGGGCTGCCCGGCCCGTCGACCTGGAGCATGGGCACTTATCCGGCCGGACAGGGTGACCACCCGGTCGAGGGCATCAGTTGGTACGAGGCGGCCGCCTTTGCCGAATTCGCCGGCAAACAGCTGCCCACCGTGTTTCACTGGCGTCGGGCGGCGGGCCTGGGCATCCCACAGCACCAGAACTTCTCCGACGTGCTGCTGGTCAGCAACTTCAACAGTTCCGGCACGGTGCCGGTCGGATCGCTGGACAGTCTCGGCAGTCACGGCACCTTCGACATGAGCGGAAATGTCGGCGAATGGTGTTTCAACGCCGACGGTGATCTGCGCCATTTCCTGGGCGGGTTCTACCGGGAGGCAGGCTACCGCTTTGCCGATGTCGAGGCCCGCCATCCGCTGGAGCGCGGGCCGGGCTTCGGCGTGCGCCTGATGCTGCAGGATGAGCCGCTCGCCGCCGAGGTGCTGGCCGAAGTCGTGGCGCCGGACCGAACCCTGCCGCCGCCGGTCGACGACGACACCTTCCGGCTCTACGCCCGCCAGTTCGAGTACGACCGATCACCGCTCAACGCGCGGGTCGAGGAGACCGATGACTCGCACGCGCACTGGCGCCGGGAGCGCGTCAGTATCGATGCGGCCTACGGCAATGAACGCCTGATCCTCCAGGTTTTCATTCCGCACCGCTCCCGCCCGCCGTACCAGGGCGTGATCAATTTCCCCGGTGGCGACGCCCTGCTGCTGGACTCGAGCCGGCAGGCGGGCCTGCACCACGTGGAGCCTTTCCTGCACACGGGCAGGGCAGTGGTCTACCCCGTATACCAGGGCACCTTCGAGCGCAAGCTGCCCACAAGGCCCGGCCCCATGGCCCAGCGCCAGTTGCTGGTCAACCAGGTCAAGGACCTGCGGCGGGCGATCGATTACCTGGAGAGTCGTGGAGACTTCGATCTCGAGCGGCTGCTCTACCACGGTGTCAGCTACGGGGCCAATCGTGCGCCGTTTCCGCTGGCGGTCGAAGACCGCTTTGCCGCGGCCATCCTGCTGTCCGGCGGGCTGGGCGTATGGACCCATTTGCCGCCGGAAATCCAGCCGCAGCACTACCTGCCCAGGGTGACCTTGCCGCTGCTGCTGATCAACGGCCGGGACGACTACAACTTTCCGGTGGAAACGGCCCAGCTGCCGTTTTTCAACCTGCTGGGCACCCCTCCGGAGCGCAAGAAGCACATGATCCTGGATTGGGGCCATCTGCCACCGACCTACACCGAGGTGATCAGGGCCTACCTGGACTGGACGGATCGCTGGCTGGGCCCGGTCGAGGGTTGATGGCCGGCGCGAGGCGTTTTCCGCCTCCGGAGAAACCTTCTCTGCACGGGGTCGCAGACCCGGCCTGCGGGGCCGCCGCAGGCCCCTTCCGCGCAGGTCCTTGCGGTGCGGTCGAAGTTGTCATCGTGGTATCATTGATCAGTTATCCCGGGTCGCAGTTGGCGATCCGGATGCAGCGAACTATTCGCCAAGTGATTTTATTTAATTCAGTCATTTGGGCGATCTTCCTACGAAAAAGAATAAGGTTTAGTTGATGGCGGAACTGGCTCGGGAAGTGCTCCAGGTCAACCTGGAAGACGAGATGCGGCAGTCCTACCTCGATTACGCCATGAGCGTGATCGTCGGACGCGCATTACCGGACGTGCGCGACGGGCTCAAACCGGTGCATCGCCGGGTGCTCTACGCGATGCAGGTTCTGGGCAACGACTACAACAAGCCGTACAAGAAATCGGCCCGCGTGGTCGGTGACGTGATCGGTAAGTACCATCCGCACGGCGACACCGCGGTGTACGACACCATCGTGCGCATGGCCCAGCCGTTCTCGATGCGCTACATGCTGGTCGACGGGCAGGGCAACTTCGGTTCGGTTGACGGCGATTCGCCCGCGGCCATGCGTTACACCGAGGTGCGCATGGCGCGCCTGGCGCATGAAATGCTGGCCGACATCGACAAGCAGACGGTCAATTTCGTCCCGAACTACGACGAGTCCGAGAGCGAGCCCTCGGTGTTGCCGACCCGGGTGCCCAACCTGCTGGTCAACGGCGCCTCCGGCATCGCGGTCGGCATGGCGACCAACATCCCGCCGCACAACATGAACGAGGTGGTCAGCGCGCTGCTGGCCCTGGTCGACGACCCGACCCTGTCCATCGACGGGGTCATGGAGTACTTGCCGGGCCCGGATTTCCCGACCGCCGCCATCATCAACGGCGCCGACGGCATCGAGGAGGCCTACCGCACGGGGCGCGGCCGCATCTACCTGCGTGCCCGCTCGCACGTCGAGACCGAGGACACCGGCCGCAACCGCATCGTGGTCACCGAGCTGCCTTACCAGGTCAACAAGGCCCGCCTGCTGGAGAAGATCGCCGAGCTGGTCAAGGCGAAGAAGATCGAGGGCATTTCCGAACTGCGCGATGAGTCCGACAAGGACGGCATGCGCATGGTCATCGAACTCAAACGCGGCGAAGTGCCGGAAGTGCTGCTGAACAACCTGTACCAGCAGACCCAGTTGCAGACCGTGTTCGGCATCAACATGGTCGCCCTGGTCGACAACCAGCCACGCCTGCTCAACATCCGCGACATGCTGACCCATTTCCTCGCCCACCGGCGCGAGGTGGTGACGCGGCGCAGCCTGTTCGAATTGCGCAAGGCGCGCGAACGCGCCCACATCCTGGAAGGCCTGACCGTCGCCCTGGCCAACCTCGACGAAGTCATCGAATTGATCAAGACCTCGCCGACGCCCAACGAGGCGCGCGAGCGCCTGCAGGGCCGACGTTGGGAAGCCGGCGTGATTCGCGCATTGCTGGGCCAGGCCGGGGCCGAGCTGTCGCGGCCGGAAGAA
>SKKM01000185.1 GCA_007121485.1 Wenzhouxiangella sp.
ATCGAAAAGCGCACCCCGGCCTCGGTGTTGCGCAGGCTGGAGCGGTTGTAGAGTCGCTTGAGTACGGACTTGGGTACGAAACGCATCATGATGGACAGGCCCTCCGAGTGGTGGGCGGCCCCGGTCAGCCGGAAAGGCCGCATGGATTAATCAGATGCTAAAGGTTCAGGGCGCGGCGGGACTTGAGGGAAGTCAAGCCGGGGCGCCGTGGGCAGGCCGAGGCGGGGGAGGTTCCCTGTGGCAAATGCGGCAGGAGTGGCCGGTTTTTCAGCTCGCATGCGTAAGAAGGAAGGTCACCCACCCGAAAGGATCTGAAATATGCAGCTGCCTGCCCCGGAAACCACACGATCGCTCGTCCGGCTTCTCGCCTTTGGACTGGTTCTGGCCCTTTCCCTGGCGGTGCAATCCGTGGCTGCACAGACCACGAGATTCGTCGCGCCGACAGGCGCGGATGCCGGCAACTGCTCGGACGCGGCCAGCCCATGCCAGACGGTCGGCTACGCGATCAGCGAGTCAGAGAATGGCGACGTTCTGGAGCTTGCGGCCGGCGAGTACACCGAAAGCCTGGAGATCAACGGACTTGATCTCACCATCCGGGGCGCGGGTGACGGGGCGGGTGGAAGCATACTGCAGGCGCATCCCGAGGCCCCGGAAAGCGCCAGCGATCGCGTGATCTTCATCCGCAACGGAGCGGATGTCACCATCGAGTCCGTTTGGATTCGGCACGGCAATGCGACCGGATCGGGTGGCGGAATCTGGGTGTTTGGTGCCTCCGCTCTGACCTTGACCGACAGCACCGTCAGTCATAACCGGGCCAGTTCCGGTGGCGGCGGAATCTCGTTCGAAGGTACCGAACTTTCGATTACTCGCAGCCGGATTCTGAACAACCAGGCCCTGGGAACGGCAGCCTTCACCGGCGGGGGCGGCGGAATCCGCTCCGCCAATGGCAGTACGGTCATGCTGGTGGAAAGCACGGTCGACGGCAACGTGGGCGTGGTTCACTCCGGCGGAATCCGCATCAATGGCAGCGGTGCGGCCCCCTCTTCGCTGGCCGTTGACCGCTCGACGATCAGCAACAATGCCACCGACGCCCCTGCCTCCCAGTCCGGCAATGGCGGCGGCGTCTATGCCAATGGCGCTACGGATCTGGTGGTGGTCAACAGCACGCTGAGCGGCAATAGCGGGGGCAACGGTACGGCCATCTATTTCCCGGTGTCCGCCGGAACAGGATCGCGCAGTCTGACCCTGGTCAACTCGACCATCACGAATAACCTGGGGCGCAGTGACGATGGGGCCGTCCGCTTTCCGGGGGCGGCCGTCAGCGTGGTCAGCAACACGATCATCGCCGATCAGCAAGGTGTGACGCGCGACTGTGACAACCCTGGCGGCTCGACCGGACACAATTTGAGCAGCGACGATAGCTGTGCCTTCACCGAGCCCGGGGATCTGCAGAACGCCAACGCGGCGCTGGGGCCGCTGGCCGAAAACGGCGGGTCGACCCTGACCCATACCCTGCTGGCCGGTAGCGCGGCCATCGGCGCTGGTGATCCGGATGTCTGTGCTGCCCCTCCGATCAACGGCATGGATCAGCGAGGCGAGATACGGGGAACGGAAGCCTGCGCCATGGGCGCGGTCGAGGCGGCCCCGTCCGAACCGGAACCCGAGCCGGCGCCGATGGTCATCGCCATCGACCCGGATAGCGGACCCGTGGCCGGTGGTACCGCGGTGACCATCACCGGTGAGAATTTCGAAGCAGGTGCCGGGGTGCGTCTCGGCGCAAGTAACTGTCTGGATATCGATGTACTCGACTCCAGCACGATCGCCTGCTCCACGCCGCCCGGTCCCGAGGGCCCGGTGGATGTCGTGGTGGAAAACCCTGATGGTCAGTCAGGCAGCCTGATTGATGGATACACCTATGTCGACGAGCCTGATCCAGATCCAGAACCAGAACCAGAACCGAGTCTGTCCATTACCGGCGTCGATCCCGACCGCGGTCCGGAAGCCGGCGGAACCGCTGTGACCGTCATCGGGACGGGGTTCCAGGAAGCTGCCATCGTCGAGTTCGGCGCTGCATCCTGCCTTGACGTCATCGTCGTTGACGATACGGCCATCGATTGCATTACGCCGGCTGGACCACCGGGACCCGTGGACGTCAGAGTGATGAACCCCGACAAGGGGAGTGCCGTGTTGCCGGACGGCTTTACCTATCTGCCGGAAGAGGATGAAGATGAACCGACCGAAGCGGTCCCGGTACCTTTGCTTGACTGGAAAGGGCTGTTGCTGCTGATGCTGCTGGTTCTGGTCTTGGGCGCGATTCGGATCCGGGCCTGAGTTCGGCTTGTCGGCTCGGGGCGGCGGCACAGCTCGCATCCGGCAGGTGCAGGACGGTGCTCAAGCGGGTCATCCAGGCTGGTAGGATGGCGAAATGAAAAGCCACCTGCCCGCTCTTGCCGCGCTGCTGCTTCTGGTTTCTCCAGGGCATGCAGCCGAACAATCGGAGACCGAGCTGCACGGCCTGCTCGACGAATTCCTAGCCAGCGCCTCGGTCAACGACGCTGGCGCACACGACCGCTTCTGGGCCGAGGAACTGGTCTACACCAGCTCGGCGGGAAGGCGTTTCGGCAAGGCCGAGATCATGGCGGGCCTGGCCGGTTCGGAAGCGGCGGAACCCGGGCCGAGCTACTCGGCGCGCCAGCTGCGGGTGCAGGTGTTCGGTGAGACGGCCGTGATCACCTTCCAGCTGGTGGCCGAGCAGGCCGATGAGCCGGCCGAACTGTTCTACAACAGCGGCGTGTTCCGCATCATCGACGGGCGCTGGCAGGCGGTGGTCTGGCAGGCCACCCGGGCGGCACCCTAGCGGCCAGGCTCTGGCTCGAGCTGAGGCGGTGATTCGGCCTCCAGGTCCGCTGCGCGGGGATGGAATTCCTGCCGTTTCAAGAGGTCTCGCCGCATGCGGTTCGGACTGCCCCGTGGGTGTATGATGGGAGTGTTCTGGACGCTTTCTGGCGGTCCATTCCGGAGTCGCCGGGTGGTCGAGGGCACCCAAGGAGTCTGGCATGCGACATGCCGTTCCGACCCGACCCCAGTCACGCCCCGCGGCCTTCGGGGGCCGCCCATCCTTCCTGCACCTGCTGCTCCTGATCCTGTTGTTACTGCCCGGTCTTCCGGCCTGGGCGCAGCAGCCGATTACCGGCGTGGTCCTGGACGCCGGCAACAGCGCGCCCATTGCCGGTGCCCGCGTTCAGGTCCAGGCGCGGCCGGAAACGGCCGTGTTCACCGACGGCAACGGGCGTTTCACGCTGTCCGTGGCCGGTCTGCCGGGCAACTCCTTCGCGGTCGGCGCGGCGCTGGCCTACGATGCGGCGCGAGCAGTCAACCACGAAACGGCGGTCCGGAACAACGTCGCCCCGGGCGCGGACATCAGCATCTCCCTGCCGCGGGCGCCAAGCCAGCAGAATCCCGACTACCAGCCGGCCGATTCCGGCTCCTGCAGGAACTGCCACAGCGCCCAGTACGACCAGTGGCTCACCAGCAACCACAACCGCGCGGCGCGGAACGTCCGGGTCCGCGATCTCTATTCCGGCGACGGCACGGTCGGCAACCCGCTGAGCGGCGAAGGCTACGTCTTCATCAACACCCATGACCCGGACAACAGCGGGCTGTGCGCAACCTGCCATGCCCCCAACGAGCGGCCGCTGGATCCGGGCGCGGTCAAGTTCAACGAGGTCGTGACGCCTGCCGGCATGGAAGGCGTGACCTGCACCAGCTGTCACCAGCTGCACGTGATCAACGACCAGGTCGACGAGATTCACCTGCTCGGCAACGCCGAGTTCTTCCTGCCGCCCGGCAACCGGGCCGATCGCCATGTGTGGGGTCCGCTGGCCGATGTAGGCAGCAACCAGATGAACGCCTTCTACGCACCGGTTTTTTCCGACTCGCGCATGTGCGCCAGCTGCCATGAATACGTCACGCCGGGATCGGGTGCCCCGGGGCAGGAAACCTACAGCGAGTGGCTGGCATCGCCCGCGGCTTTGGATGGCATCAGCTGCCAGGATTGCCACATGCCGCCGGCCGCCGCGCCGGGGCAGATTGCCAACCAGGGGCCATCGCGTCCGGCCTCTCAGCGCCGCGATCACAGTTTTCCCGGCGTGTACTCCGGTCGCCTGGGCGATCCCGTGGAGCTGGTTCTGCTGATCGAAGAAGTTACGGCCGACAGCGTTCACGTGCGCTCCGAATTGACCAGCCTGGTGCTGGGCCACAACTGGCCGACCGGCG
>SKKM01000313.1 GCA_007121485.1 Wenzhouxiangella sp.
CGGTCGCGGCGGTCGTCGAACAGACTGCCGGCCAGGTAGAACAGCACGATGAGAATCATCAGCTGCAAGTGGAAGTTGGAACTGGCGAACAGCAGCCCGGAAACGATCAGG
This sequence comes from Wenzhouxiangella sp., assembly GCA_007121485.1. Lineage (GTDB taxonomy): Bacteria > Pseudomonadota > Gammaproteobacteria > Xanthomonadales > Wenzhouxiangellaceae > Wenzhouxiangella. The sequence continues at coordinate 112 of SKKM01000313.1, forward strand.
CGCCTTTCTTCGAACGGCATGTCGCTGAACAGGCGCAAGGCATCCAGCGTGAACGCCATCTCGGCGTCGAATCGGGCTCCCAGCACCAGCACGAGGATGGTGGCCAGGATGATCAGGGCGCTGATGCCCAGCGGCGTCCACTTGAACGCAATCGGGCTTTCCCAGAGCTCGCGCCGGAGCAGGATCCACAGGTGGTTCAGGCTGGCCGTATTCATGCTGCGCTCTCCAGTTCAGATGCCCCCGGCTCGGCATCGCCCATCAGGGCGACGAACAGGTCGGCGATGCTGGGGCGGTGCAGTTCGCCCAGCGCCTGCACTTGCTCGAGGTCCGGACGGTCGTAGAGAAAGATGTGGCGGCCGAACAGTACCCGCTCATGGATGGGACCCAGCGCGCGCGCGGCGTCGACCCGGTCCGGTTTCACCATCAGCTCGGCGTAACGCGCCTGGACGTCGTCCATGCTGCTGTTGAGCACCAGCCGGCCTTCCTTGATGAAGATCAGGTCGGTCAGGATGTGCTCGATTTCCTCGACCTGGTGGGTGGTGACGAGGATGCTTCGATCCTCGTCGAAGTATTCGTTGAGCAGATTGGAGTAGAAGCGCTTGCGGAACAGGATGTCCAGCCCAAGGGTCGGCTCGTCGAGCACCAGCAGCCTGGCTTCGATGGCCATGACCAGGGCCAGGTGCAGCTGCACCACCATGCCCTTGGACAGGGTCTTGATGCGCGCATCCTGGCGGATCTTGGTGGCCGCCAGGTATTGCAGGCAGCGCTGGCGCGAAAACCGCGGGTGCAGGCGCTCGGTCAGGTCGATGATCTGGCGCACGCGCGCCCAGCGCGGCAGCACGGCCACATCGGCGATGAAGCAGACCTCGCGCATGAGCTGATCACGCTGCGTCGCCGGGTTCATGCCGAGCACCGACAGTTCACCCCGGTAGCTGGACAAGCCCAGGATGGCCTTCAGTGCCGTGGTCTTGCCGGCGCCGTTGGGGCCGATCAGGCCGACGATGCGGCCGGCCGGGATATCCAGATCGATGCTGTCCAAGGCCTTGAAGCGGCCGTAATGCCGCGACAGTCCACGGGCCCGAATGATTGCGGTCATGCGCTCTCCCTGCGCCTTTTGCGCTCCAGTTCGATCAGTTCTTCCAGTGACAGGCCGAGCTGGCGAATCTTTTCGGCCAGCCGCGGCCACTCTTCGTTGAGGAAATGCTCGCGTTCGCTCTCCAGCAGCTGGCGCCGCGCGCCGCTGCGCACGAACATGCCCACGCCGCGCCGCTTTTCGACCAGGTTGTCGTCGACCAGCGACTGGTAGGCCTTGGATACGGTCAGCGGGTTGACCTGAAAATCCACAGCGACCTGTCGCACCGAGGGCAAGGCTTCGCCCTCGGCCAGCGTGCCGTCGATGATGGCCGCGACCGTGCGCTCGCGCAGCTGCCAGTAGATCGGCTGGTTATCGTCCCAGCGTGTGCTCATCCGCCGTTGATACCCAGCCCGGGGAACCATGGAAACAAGGGCATCGGCGCCCGGCGTCCACCGGGGTCCAGCGGGCGCGACTCGCCGCGCTGGTCGGCGCGCACGGCCTTGTCAGGGCGAGCCTCTTCGGAGCCTGCCAACTGCTGGATCGGGGTTGACTCGGCCCGTTCGGCAATGATCCGGTCCTGGCGGCTCTGGATATCCGTCGAAAAGGCCAGCGCCAGGCAGAGCGCAGCAGCAATGGCTGCCAATCCGTGGGGAATCTCCAGGACTCGCTTTCTGGCTATCGGCAACATGACGGTCTCCTTTCTTGGTCGTGTTGGTGTACTACTATAGTAAAACACCAAAACGCAGTCAAGCTTTTTTTTGATGCAGGAAACTTTCTGCCTTGTTGTATGCTCCCAGCGTGGGCAACAGCTGTCCTCTACAGGGTGCGTCGAATGGAACTAGCCATCGCTGGAAACGGACCGCGCCACCGCGGCATGTACCGGTTTCTCTACAAGCGCCTGCGCCTGCCGCGGCCGTTCGTTCACGACCTCATGGGCTGGCGGCGTCGGCGCGGCCTGGGCGCGGAGTTCGACCAGCGGCGGGGATATGCCGGCCAGCTTCAGGCGACAGCGCTTGATCTCGACCCGGCCAGCGGATACCGGCTGATCGAGGCCGGCGAGAATGCCGCGCTGACCCGGCTGGCCGAGTCCTGCCGCGGTCTGTACGAGAATTTCCGCGACAGTGGCGCGGCCGACGAGCAACTGGCTCGAAACCCCAACAAGCGCTTCCTGCTCGGTGTGCTCTCGGGCAACGAGTTTCTGGCCCACCCGGCACTGGTGGCCGACATGGTCGATCGCAGCCTGCTCGATGCCGCGGCGCGCTACCTGGGCAGCGTGCCGCGCCTGGAAGGGGCGGTGTTGTGGTGGACGCCGCCCAACGAGACCGCGGATTCCTCGCAGCAGTGGCACATCGACGAACTGGCGCGCCGCCAGGTCAAGATACTGCTCAACTGCAGCGACGTCGACGACGACTGCGGCCCGCTGCACTTTCTGCCGGCGGCGCGCCCGGACGAACTCCGGGCCCACATGCGACATCGACGCGGTCGAGTCGACGAGGCCGCATTGACGAAGCTGATCGATTCCGGCGAAATTGTCCGGGCGACCGGGCCCTGCGGCAGCGCCGTGATGCTGGATTCTTCCCGCTGCCTGCACTTCGGCTCGCGCGGTAACCTTCGGGACCGCCTGGTGCTGGCTTTCCATTTCCTGCCGGCGGATGCCCCCGTCGATACGCGCTACCACCTCGAGCCACGGGATTTTTCCGGTCCGCTGGCCACCCTTGACCGCGTGCAGCGGCTGGCCCTTCGATCCGGTCTGGCGGCGGCGCCCGAGGCCGCGGCCGGCTAGCGCCTGACCATCTGATAAAATCCCAGGATTAATCAAACCGCTTTTTCTGGCCGCAGCGGGCCCCCGGCCCTGATAGAGGCCGTCTTTCGCATCCCACAGGAGTTCTTCGCAATGCGCATGATGAATCATTTTGCCGTCGGTACCCTGGCGCTGGCCCTGGCCCTTCCGCTGGCCGCACAGCCGATGGAAACGCCGGATGACCGCCTCAGCTACACCATCGGCATGGATATCGGTGAATCGCTGGCCGAGCAGGACATCAACATCAATCTCGATCTGCTGCTGGAAGGCCTGCGTGCCGCCTACAGCGGAGAAGAAACCCGCCTGACCCGGGAAGAGGCGGACGCCGAGCGCGATGGCTTCATGCAGCGCCGCCAGCAGGAGATGGCCGATCAGCAGCAGCAGGAGGCCCAGCGCGATCTCGAGGAAGGCCAGGCGTTTCTGGCCGAGAACCGGGCCAACCCGGACGTCGAGGAGACCGCTTCAGGCCTGCAGTACCGAGTCATCCAGCAGGGCGAGGGCCGTAGCCCCTCGGCAACCGACCGGGTCACCGTGCACTATCGTGGCACCCTGATCAACGGCGTCGAGTTCGACAGCTCCTTTGCCCGCAATCAGCCGGCCACCTTTGGCCTGAACCAGGTCATCCCGGGCTGGACGGAAGGCGTGCAGCTGATGCAGGAAGGCGCGATCTTCGAATTCTTCATTCCGGCGGAGCTGGCCTATGGCGAGCAGGGCCGCCCGGGCCCGATCGGCCCCAACTCCACCCTGATCTTCGAAGTCGAGCTGATCGAAGTCCACGACGACTGAACCTGACGGACCGACGCCAATGGGATCGCTGCAGGACGCCTTGCTCAAGGCCGGGCTGGCCGAGGAGAAGCCGCGCACGGCCGATGGGCGCGCGCGTCCGCCGCGTTCCTCTGCTCCGGCCAGGCACGGCAATGGCAAGGCGCAGGACAAGCGCCGAGGCCAGAAGCCATCCAGCAAGCGTCGGCCGCCGGCCGGCTCGGACCTGGAACGCGCTTACAAGGCCCGCGAACGGGCCGAGGCGGCAGAAAAGGAACAGGCCAAGAAAGACCGCCTGGCGGCGCAGGAAGCGCGCCGCCAGCGCAACCTCAAGCTCGACGCGATCATCCACGGCCAGACGCTCAACCGCAAGGACGCCGACTGCCCGCGCTACTTCGAGCACCTGGGGCGGATTCGTCGCGTGCTGTGCACGCCCGAACAGCGCGAAGCCCTGAACGGAGGCGAAATCGGCGTGGTCTCCCTGCGCGGCTCCTACCTGCTGGTCAGCCTGGA
>SKKM01000139.1 GCA_007121485.1 Wenzhouxiangella sp.
CCGGTAGAGGATGTTGACGGCATAGATGTAGTCGGGCACGGGATCGAGCCTGCGGCCGATCACCGCGGCGATTTCCGGGTCGATGAAATAACCACCGACCTTGCTGGTCAGGCAGGCGCGCCTTTTGGCGTGACCGTCGAGCTTTTTCAGCGCCGCCTCGAGATCCAGAACGGCGGTCGAGCGCGAGGCCACTGCCACATCGCAGACCGGCACATCGGACCAGTCGTCTTCCCAGGATTTCCTGATCGCACGAACGTTGTCGATGCCGCGCTCGGCGGCCAGCTCCATCATGGCGGCCAGCATGCCGGCGCTGTAATCCAGACCCACGACTTCATCGAGTTGATCGGCCACCGCCAACCCGATGGCGCCGGTGCCGCAGCCCACGTCGAGCAGGCTGCGACAGCCGGACAGGTCCAGGCGCGCAACAAACTCGCGCACGTAGCGCGAGTTGCCGGACACCGCCTTCATGCGCTCGGCCCGACCATCCCAGTCTTTCGGCGCCTTCACCTGGCGACCGGAAGCCGCCATGTGCTCGCGGTAAAGCCGGCCGAAGTCGATGTCGAAGATGGATTGGATGGATTCAGTCATTGCCCCGCTCACCCGGCTCGGTCCCGCACACCCGCACCTGCCGTCCCCAGGCCCAGCTGCGTACCTTCGCCGGTGCGTGGGCGAAGAAGGCCGAGAGCAGGATGACGACGACGAAAACCGGCGCCTGTGCCGCCGGCCAGGCCAGGGCAAGCCACAGCAGCACGACCTTGAACACGATGACCTGGCCCTTGAGCTGGGTGATCCAGTCGCAATCGATCCAGAGATAGATCAGGCTCATCAGCACGCCGGTCACGGCGGCCAGTTGCCAGTAGAACATCCAGGCCTCGCGCGGCAGCTCGAACAGAAAACCTCCGGCAACGCCGGCCACGCCGACCAGGTGCAGACCGCGCAGGCCGATATTGAGCCAGCGTTGGCCGGCAAAGGCGCGCGGCGCCGGCGGCAGGAATTTCGGGTTCAGCGACATGGCACCGAGGCTCGTGGATACGCGCAGACTCTAGGGTAGCCGAGCCTGCGGCCGCCTGCGCGACGAGGGACTGAGCAGGAAACGGGTTGCCCGGCATCGCCGTCTGCGCCACGATAGCGACATGAACAGCGATGCATTCCGGCGCATGGCCGCCGCCATCGGGCACCTGGCCCAGAACCTCGAGCACCAGCCGTCGCTCAACGAGCTGGCCGAGGTCGCCGGGCTTTCGCCGTCGCATTTCAGCCGCCAGTTCCGGCGCCACGTGGGCTTGAGCCCCAAGCGCTTTCTCGAGCAGCTGACGATCGAACGCCTCAAGCAGCGCCTGATCTCCGGCGATGACCTGCTGCAAGCGCAGCTGGAAACCGGCCTGTCCAGCGCCGGACGCGTCTACGACCACTTCGTGACCCTGGAAGCGATGACGCCGGGACAGTTCCGGCGGCACGGCCGCGGCCTGGAGATTCGCTACGGCGTCCACGAGGGGCCGCACGGTCCGCTGCTGATCGCCACCACCGAGCGCGGCCTATGCTTCCTGGCCCTGTGCGGCGTCTACGGCCGCGAACTGGCGATCGAGGAACTGGCCCGCAGCTGGCCGGGCGCCACGCTGGTCGAGGACGACAGCGCGGGGCTGGCCCATGCCCGGCAAATGGAGCGCGCGGACCCGTCCACGCCGCTGCCGCTGCACGTGCGCGGCACCAATTTCCAGGTCCAGGTCTGGCGCGCCCTGCTGCGCATTCCGCCGGGCCGGCTGAGCACCTATACCGACATCGCCCAGGTCTGCGGCCGCCCGCGCGGCGTGCGCGCCGTGGCCAACGCGATCGGCGCCAACCCGGTCGCGCTGCTCATCCCCTGCCACCGGGTGATCCGGAAATCCGGCGCGCTGGGCGGATACCGCTGGGCGCTGGCGACCAAGGCGGCCTTGATCGCAGAAGAAGGCTGGTCAAGCCAGCCCGGTCACTAGCAGCGGGCCAAACCAAGGCGACTGCGCATCGACGGCGCCCGACCCTCGAAAGCCTCTCCTCGGCGAGGCTGACGGCTGTTCCGGGTTGCGGGCGCGAATCGACGCAGCAGCTATTCCTCGGTCTTGGCCGACTCTCTCCGGTACTCGGCCAACTCGGCCTGCATCTCTTCGGCCAGGGCCTGCATGCGCGGCATCAGGCGCAGCATGGCTTCCTGCGAGAACAACATCGACTCTTCCGTGATCATGGGCATGGTTTCGATCATGCGCTGGCCGGTGGGCGTGCGATGAAACTCGATCATGTCGATGAGTTCCTGCTCGCTGAAGTAGGTCGTGTAAAGCTCGATCATGTGCGCCTCGAGCTGCGGCCAGCCCATCTCCTCCCGGGTCAGCGCGAGCATGCGGGACTGGAAATTCTCCATGATGGCGCGCTGCCCGTCCGACATGTCCGGCATCGGCGCCAGGTTGGCAAAGATGTTCTGCATCTGGGCCTGCATTTGCCCGAACTGGCTCTCCATCTGCATCAGCGAAATCAGCTCCCGCGCGCGCTCTTCCTTGCTGTCGGCCCAGGCCGACAGCGCCAGGACGCAGCCGAGAACGATGGCGAGCGTGCTTCTCATCATGGTGAACTCCTTGGAGGGTTTGGATGGCCGGGGACAGGCGTTAAATCCTGCCGTTGAACACCCACAGCATGCCAGTCAACCCGGCCCTGCGGCAATGGCAACCCGTCGCTTGCGCGTGTAGGAAATTTCCTACACGCGCAGACGGCGGTCGTGGCCGGCCGCCGCCGCGGCCCGCGCCGCTTCCATCCAGCGCGGCTACTCGGCCGTCACCGGATCGATGACGGTCGCCACCTTCGAGATCCGGCTGACCGGAAAACCGGCGTGCCCGGCATGGTCACGGATGGCCGCCTCGTCCGGGGCGATGTATTCACAGTAGACCTTGTCGTCGGTCACGTGGCTGCGCACCCATTGCAGGCCGCGGCCCACGTTCTGCAGTGAAGTACAGGACCTGCGGGCCAGCTCGGTCAGTTCGTCGGTCGACAACCGGCCTACCCAGGGAATGTCTCGTTCAACGACGTATTTCGGCATGCTTTTTTACTCCAACTTCATCACTCCAGATAGCCCAGCGCCTCGCCGACACCGGGGCGGTCGGACTCAGCGGCGAGTTCGAGCAGCCTGCGGTAATGCTCGCGCGCATCGTCCTCGGCTCCGGCCGCGACCGCTGCACGCGCCGCCCCCAGATGCGTGTTGTAGCGCCCTGGCCAGATGCTCTCGGCGGCCTGGTAGGCCTGCAGCGCCTCGGTCGCATGCCCCTGCGCCATCAGCAGATCACCCAAGGCTTCGCGCGGCGGATACAGCGCACCGGGAGCGACGGGATGTTTCTCGACGGTGGCCTCCAGCGCAACAGCATCGCCGATCGTGACAAGCGCCTCCTCCGATTGGCCGCGCGCCTGCTCGATCCAACCTGCAAGTATCAGCCGATCAATCTCGATGTAGGTCGCCATGCCGTGCTCACCGGCGGCCTCGGCAGCATCGCGCAGCCGCGCCATGCGAATGACCGCCTTGTCTGCGGACTCGAGGTCATCCAGGTGGACCGCACCCACGCCACGCCCGAACCAGCTCAAGGCCTCCGGCCACCAGGCGCCGTCCCAGGGCAGGTAGTCCGGCTCTGCGACGGCCAACTCGCTGGCCTTTTCCCAATCGCGCCGCTCCACCGCCAGGCGGGCCGGCATGGCGGCGAAGTGATAGGCGCTGACAAAGCTGGCCTGGTGAGGCGCCTTGCGCCGGGCCTGTTCCAAGACCTGCGCGGCCGACTCATCCTGCCCACGCTGCAGGTAGGCATAAATCATGTAGTCGACGGCATGGACGTAGTGATGCGAAACGGTATCTCCGTCGATCGGGTGCTGCAGCGCGGCATCGGCCGAGCGCGCGTTCCAGTCGATGACTTCGTCCCAGTCGCCCAGGCGCACGTAGATATGCGAGGGCATGTGCAGCGCATGCGCCGTGTGCGGCGCGATCTGGCCGTAGGCTTCCACCATGTCGAGGGCATTCTCGGCCCGACCGTCGACATCGGTGGCATGGATCATGTAGTGAATCGCGCCGGGATGGGTGGGCGCTTCGTGCCAGACCGCGCGCAGGATTTCCTCCGCTTGGTCATGCAGGGTATCCCGGGCTTCGGCGTCGCTCATGGCGCGCGTCAGCAAGGCCAGTGCGTGCAGCGCGGCAATGTCATGGTCATCGGACCACTGCCGCCCCGCACTTTCCATGCC
>SKKM01000121.1 GCA_007121485.1 Wenzhouxiangella sp.
GCGCCGCTGTCGGTGCCGGTGGCCGGTCGCGAGCCCTGGCGACCGCGCAATTACGACAACCAGAGCCATGGTGAAGTCGCGCTGATGGACGCCCTGGCGCGATCGCTCAACCAGGCCACGGTGGCGCTGGGGCTGCAGGTCGGTGTGCCGGCCCTGCTGCGGGTATTCCAGCAGTTCGGCATCGACGGTCTCGGCGAGCCGCACCCCTCGGTGCTGCTGGGCGCGCTGGAATTGAGTCCGCTGCAGGTGGCCCAGCTGTACCAGCCGCTGGCCGCGGAAGGCTTCGCCGCACCCTTGCGCGCCATCAACCAGGTGGTTGACGCCGACGGCCGCGAGATCGGCCGCTACTCGACCCGTCTGCGCCCGATCCGCGAGCGCGAGGCGCTGGCGCTGCTGGACTTTGCCCTGCGCCACGCGGTCACCGACGGCACCGGCCGCAGCCTGTCCTGGCGACTGCCCAACGATCCCGGCGTGCGAGGCAAAACCGGCACCACCAACGAACGCCGAGACGCCTGGTTCGTCGGCTATACCGACGACTGGCTGGGCGTGGTCTGGACCGGTCGGGACGACAATGCGCCGGCCAACATCAGCGGCTCGTCCGCGGCGCTGCCGGTCTGGGCCGAGTTGTTCAGCGCCCTGCCGCTGCGCCCGCCGGCGCGCAACTGGCCCGAGCAGATCGAGTGGTACTGGATCGACTGGCCGTCGCCGTTGCTGGCGGTCGAGGACTGCCCCAACTCACGCGCCATCCCGTTCGTCGCCGGCTCGCAGCCAGCCGGTTACTCGCCTTGCATGAATGGTGTGCTCGAGGACGATGAGGAGCCTGCGCGGCGGTTCTGGCGGCGGAATTAAAGGGGTTCAGGTTTCAGGGTTCAGGTTTCAGGAACTTACGGTTTCCGGGTTACGGGCTCGCCTTTTCGGCCGCCGAGAGGCTTTACGAGTTTGGGGGTCGGCGGGGTGTGGGGCCGCCTTTCCGCCCGCCAAGGGGCTTTACGCGATCGGCGATGCGGAGGGTTGGTTGGCGCCTGGGTGCCACTGAGACTGCATCTCTGTGGCTTGAGTGCCCAGTGGTTTCGAACGGGGTCCGTGCTGCGGATGGATGCGGCCCGGGACGTGCACGCCGCCGAGCCCCTTGGCGGGCGGAAAGGCAACCCCACACCCCGCTGACAGATTGGGGAGGTTGAAGGAATTTCTTCTTCGGGCATCACGAGTGCGGCTTGCCCGCCGAAGCGCCCGTTGCGAGGTGGACAGTAAACCCCTTGCCCCGCTGACAGATTGGGATGGCTGAAAGGATTTCTGCTTCGGGCATCGCGACCGCAGTTTGCCCGCCGATGGGCCGCTTGTCAGGTGGAGGGGGAACCCAGTATCCGGCCGACAACCTGGAAGGTTGAAGACCTCCCCCTCTTCGAACACAGCGGCAAGCTCATTGTTGGGAGTTGGCCCCAAAATTCGAATCGCCCCCCACTCAACTAAACCCTCAGCCTCTTGCACCGGGGGGTGTTGGCTGATTCGGGCCGGGCGCGGCACGGCGGCGCCAAAAAGCCAGCCGATTCATCAGCCGGCAAGGCGCTTTCCCGAAGCCACTCCCAAACAGCCAGCCAGCGAGCAAATCGTACCGGCACCCAAGAGCCCCCAACCCTCAGCCTCCACAGAAGTCGTACGCCGCGCCCGGCCCGAAGGCAGCCAGCACCCCCCGGTGCACGATGCCCGAACCCAGCCAACACCCCCACTGTCCAACGCGCCAGCCCAGTCCGTTCGAGAAACGGCCTGCCGTCAAACCAGCTTCGAGGGCAATTGCCTGGCCGGCCAGCTAGAATAGGCGCCGTCTGCGCCGTTTGCGTCAGGCCCCTGATTTTTGGAGTGAATCACCTCATGCCAAGCCAATTCCGTTCCAGCCTGCGATCCGGTCTCCTTCGACTGAACCTGCCCCTGCTGCCCCTGCTCCTGCTGGCTGCCTGCGCAACCCAGGCGCCTGCCCCGGTTGATGAACGCGTGGCGGCCGAGCAGGTGCGCGCGCCGGCGGCGGCGGAGGCCAGCGGTCTGCAGGTGTTTGCCCTGCGCAATCCGGCCGTGGCCGAGCTGAGCGAGGCGGCGATCCAGGCCGAGCAGGGCGGTGACCTTTCGCGTGCGGCCACGCTGCTGGAGCGTGCCATTCGCATTGAACCGCGCGATCCGGCCCTGCTGCAACAGATGGCCGAGGTACGTCTGGACCAGGGGCAATGGGACCAGGCCGAAAGCCATGCCCGGCGTTCCTTTGACGTCGGGCCGCGCGTCGGCGAGTTGTGCCAGCGCAACTGGCGCACGATCGCCGTGGCGCTGGAGCGCCAGGGCGATACGCAGGGCGCGCGCGACGCGCGTGGGCGCCTGCAGGCTTGCCAGGTCGAGCCGCCGCCGCGTTTCTGAGGCGGCCGTGAGCATGGCGCTGGCCGAAGCGTTCGGGGCCGGAGGCGCAATATCGCGTGCGCTGCCAGCGTTCAGGCCGCGGCCCGGGCAGCTGGCCCTGGCCGAAGCCATCGCCGAATGCCTGGAGCAGGGCGCCGACCTGGTCGCCGAGGCGGCCACCGGCACCGGCAAGACCCTGGCCTACCTCGTCCCCGTCCTGTTGCGCGACCAACGCGTCATCCTGTCCACCGGCACCCTCAATCTTCAGGACCAGCTGTTTCGGCGCGACCTGCCGCTGGCGCTGAAGGGGCTGGGCGTGGAGCGGCGCGTGGCGCTGCTCAAGGGCCGTTCGAACTATTTGTGTCTGCACCGGCTGGAGCAGCACCTGGCCGATCCGGATGCTGCCGGATCGATGCTGGAGGAACTACGGCAGGTGCGCACGTGGTCGCGGCAGACCGAGTCCGGCGAGGTCAGCGAACTGGGCGAGATCGCCTCGGACTCGCCGGTCTGGCCGTTGGTCACCTCGACCCAGGACAATTGCCTTGGCAGTGAATGTCCCAAGCTGAACCAGTGCCACCTGGTGCGGGCCCGCCGCCAGGCCCAGGAAGCCGACGTGGTGGTGGTCAACCATCACCTGCTGTTCGCGGATCTGGCCCTGAAGCAAACCGGCTTCGGCGAAGTGCTGCCGGGTGCTGCGGCCGTGGTCATCGACGAAGCGCACCAGGTGCCGGAAACCGCGATGCGCTTTTTTTCGCGTGGCTTGAGCGCCTGGCAGGTGCGCGAACTGGCGCGCGACAGCCTGGCGGCCTGCGCCGGAGCCCCCGGCAGCCTGCACCTGCTGCGCGAGCCGGTCGAGACGCTCAAGAACGCGCTCGCCCAGGCGGTGTCGGGCATGTTCGAGCGTCCGCCGCGCGGAGAATTTGCCCAGCTGGAGGCCCTGAAGCCGGAGCTGGAGACTCTGGGTCGAGCCCTGCTGGAACTGGCCGGTCATCTAGAACCCCTGGCCGACCAGAGTCGCGACCTGGCCAGCTGCGCCGACCGGGCACGGCACCTGGGCGAGGCCATGGGCATGTTCCTCAAGGGCCAGGACGGCTGGGTGCGCTGGTTCTCGCAGCGCCGCGGCCAGTTCAATCTCAACCTGACCCCGCTGGATGTGGCAGGCCCCCTGGCCGAGCTGCGCGAACGCAGTCCGGCGACCTGGATCATGACCTCGGCGACCCTGGCCGTCGGGCAAAGATTCGATCACTTTACCCATCGCCTGGGGCTGGAAGCGGCGCGACAGCTGGTCATCGACAGTCCATTCGACTACGCAGCGCAAACCCGGCTCTGGCTGCCAAGGGGCTTGCCCGAGCCGCGCGATCCCGGCCACACCGAGGCCCTGCTGGAGCAGGTGCTGCCGGTGCTCAGGGCGGTGCGCGGGCGAGCCTTCCTGCTGTTCACTGCCCATCGGGCGCTCAGACGGGCGGCCGAATGGCTGCGCGCCGAGTCCGACTTCAACCTGCTGGTGCAGGAAGAGGCGCCGCGCCACGTGCTGCTGGAGCGCTTCCGCTCCGAGCCGGACAGCGTGCTGCTGGGCGCGGCCAGTTTCTGGGAGGGCGTGGACGTGCCCGGCGCGGCCTTGAGCGTGGTGGTGATCGACAAGCTGCCGTTCTCGGCCCCGGACGACCCGGTGCTGGAGGCCACGCTGACCGCGGTACGCCAGGCCGGCCAGAATCCGTTCAGCACGGTACAGCTGCCGCAGGCGGTTTTGAGCCTGAAGCAGGGGGCGGGGCGGCTGATCCGCCAGTCCGAGGATTTCGGCGTCCTGATTCTTGGCGACCCGCGCCTGTACAC
>SKKM01000108.1 GCA_007121485.1 Wenzhouxiangella sp.
AAAGGTTGGCGCTGAAACCGGCCGACACGCCGGCGAAGGCCGCCGCCATCCCGATCAGCGGGTTACGGCCCAGGCCCGCATAAAGCAGGCCGGCCAGCGGAATCAGCACCAGGTAACCGGCATCGGTGGCGATCGAACTCATAACCCCCATGAACATCAGCAGCAGGGGCAGCCATGCTTGAGGAATCCATGCACCGGCCCGCTTGATCAAGGCACCGAAAAGACCCGAACGCTCAGCCACTCCAATGGCCAGCATCACCACGAAGATCACGCCCAGCACGCCGTTGCCGAAGGCCAGCCAGTTGGCCAGCAGCGCGTTGTCGAAGATCCAGCGCACGTGCTCGCTGTGCCACATCGGCAGGATTTCGTAAGTCACCGGTTCACCGCCGGCACCCATGGACTCGAACTGGTGGCCTCCTAGAATCACCGTGGCCAGAAAGGCCAGCGGGTAGAAGGCCATGAAAATGATGACGGGATCGGGGATCTTGCGGCCGATGCGCTCGACGGCGGCGCCGAAGCGCTGCCCGATGCCGGCCGGTTCGGGGCGGTCTGGGCTCATTGACTGATCAACAGGGCTTCTGGTTCAGGAGCTGGAGCCGAGTATAGCCTCCGCCTGCAGTCCTGGGCGGCGGCAGTCGCCGGGAAAGAATCAGCCCGCGCCTCACCCCCGCCGGGCCTGCGCCCGCTCGTCGCTCTCCTGTTTGACGCGCTGGCCTTCGGTGATCAACCAGGGCAGCAGTGCCCCGAAGTAGGCCTGCATGGCACGCTCGAAGGCACGAACCAGGGGGTCCAACTCCTTGCCGGAAGCACGCTCCGTGAACCGGAAGGTGTTGGCAGCGACCACCTGTCCTGTGCGCTGATAGACCAGGTTGGCATGGACCACCAGCTCGGCCGACAAATCGGGACTGCCATCATCCACGCCTTCAAACCGCCTCAATTCCGTGTCCAGGACCAGGCGAGTCTGCAGACTACCTGTACGCCCCACGCCCTGGAATCGATTGGAATCTTCCAACGCCTGTATCGTCAGCACCTGTACCACATCGGGCGCGTTGTCCAGCCACGCTGCACCGGGATAGGCCTGCAGCCTGGACTGTGCGACCCTGACCAGCACGCGTTCGGAGTCGCGCATGCGATCGGCAAGGGGCCGGCGCACCTGAATACCCCAATCGACCGCGTCAAGCTCGTGACCAAACGGGCCTTCGATCTCCGGCGCCAAAATGCTGACCGGCGCAGCCGGACGTCCAAGCGCACAGGCACTGAGCGCAAGAGCCAGAACGACAACCAGCGCGGTGCCGACAACGCTCCTGAACAGCGAGCTGTTCGATGCGGTTAGATCCATATTCATCTGGGACGAAACTCCTCGGGTTTTTCGCCACCCAGCAGGAAGCGAGCCGGGTGGCGCTCGAAGCGGCTGCTGGTGCGGGACAGATCTCGAATCAGATGGCGCAAATCCTCGACTGCCGGACCCAGCTGCGCCAGGGTGTCGTTGCCAAAAGATGACAGCGCCTGTTGATTGTCGGCCAGCACCTGGTCAATACGCTGAGCCACCGTGGCAAAGCTGTCCAGCGCCACCTGCAGATCGTTGACCGCATCGGGCAGGCGCTCGACCACGTGGGCATCGAGATTGGCGGTGAGTTGGCGCAGCTGTTCCAGGGACTCGCCCAGGCTGTCCAGCACATGATTGGCACGCTCACTGCCGTCACGGGCGTTGCGAATGATGGCGCCAATCTGGTCGGTTTCGCCGGCCAGGGCCACGGTGAAGCGGTCAATATTGTCCAGCGTGCCGGCGACGCGCTCGGCGTTTTCCTCATTGATGAAGTCAAGCAGACGGAGCATGATCTCGCTGGCGGTACTGACGATGTCTTCGGACTGATCAATCAGGCGCTGCAGGGGCGATTCCTCGGCCACGATGACCGGACGCGCACTGGGCGTACCGACCAGCACCGGACTTTCCGGACTGCCGCCGCGTAGCTGGATAGCGGCTACCCCGGTCAGGCCGTTGATGGTCAGGCGGGCCGTGGTGTCCTGACGCACAGGCGCGTCGGCATCCACCCGCACCACGGCGATCACCCGGCTCGGGTCTTCAGGATCAAGAAACAGATCCCGCACACTTCCCACGTTGATGCCGTTGTACTGCACCACGCTGCCCGAGGCCAGGCCCGTGACGGCCTGCGAAAAGTGAATTTCAAAATCCTGCCAGGCCCGGTCGGCTCGGTAGCTGGCTGACCACAGGCCCAACGCCACGATCAGCAGCGCACCGAGCAAGGTCACCGTCCCGATCAGCACATGGTTGGCCTTGGTTTCCATTACCTACCTCCTTGATCATGGGCTTTTTCGGCTGCGCGCCCTCTGGGCCCAAAGAAATACTCCCGAACCCAGTCGTCGTCGAACCGCTCGACTTCGGACAGCGCGCCGATCGTCAGGATGCGGCGCTGGCCGATCACGGCCACCCGGTCGCATACGGTGTACAGCGTATCAAGATCGTGGGTGATCAGGAAAACCGTCAGTCCGAGCGCTTGCTGCAGCGTCTTCAACAGCTGGTCGAAGGCCGCCGCACCGACCGGATCGAGGCCGGCCGTGGGCTCATCAAGAAATAGCAGTTCCGGATCAGTCGCCAGGGCCCGGGCCAACCCGACCCGCTTGCGCATGCCGCCCGACAGCTCCGAAGGCATTTTGGCGCCAGCGCTGGCCGGTAAGCCGGCCAATCGAATCTTCAGCACCGCCAGATCATGCCGCAAAGCCGGCGTCAGATCGGGGTAGTGCTCCTTGAGCGGCTCCTCGACGTTTTCCAGCACGGTGAGCGAGGAAAACAAGGCGCCATCCTGAAACAATACGCCGGTACGTCGGCGCAGTCGCCTGGCCGGAGTCTCAGTGGCGATGTTTTCGCCCAGCACCTCAATGGTTCCGGCCTGCGGCGGGCGCAGGCCAAGAATGGCGCGCATCAGCACCGACTTGCCGGTTCCGGAGCCGCCGACGATGCCGAGAATTTCGCCGCGCTCGACGTCCAGGTCAAGATGCTCGTGCACCACCTGCGACCCGAACTGGTTCTTCAGATCGCGAATGACGATCACCGGATCGCTCACCAGCCCATCTCCATGAAAAACACCGCGGCCAGCGCGTCGATGATGATCACCGTTGAAATGCACTGAACGACCGCCGAGGTGGTGCGCTCGCCCACCGACTGGGCGGTGCCGGTGACCTTGAAACCCTCGAGACAACCGATCAGGGCAATCACGATGGCAAACAGCGGCGCCTTGGCGAGCCCGGTCAGGTAGTGGTTCAAGGCGGCAGCCTCCTGCGCCCGCGCCACGAACAACTCGGCGGGGATGCCGAGCGAGAAGACGGCGACGAAAAAACCGCCCAGCAGGCCGGCCAGCGTCGCAACCACCGACAGTATCGGCAGCATGATCAGCAAGGCAATCAGACGCGGCAGCACCAGCAAAACGATCGGATCCTGACCCAGCGTGCGGATCGCATCGATTTCCTCGCGACTTTTCATCGTACCGATTTGAGCCGTGTAAGCACTGGCGGTGCGGCCGGCGAGCAAAATGGCGGTCAGCAGGACGCCGAACTCGCGCAAGAAGGCAAACGTTGTGAGATCCACGACGAACAGCTCGGCACCGAACTCGCGCAAAACGGTCGCGCCAAGGAAGGCCACGACCGCGCCGACCAGAAAGCTCAGCAGGGCGACCAGCGGCAGAGCGTCCAGACCGCTTTGCTGCATGTGATGAACGGTCGCGGTGACCCGCCACTGACTGGGGCGCGGCATGACTTTCACCCACGTCAACAGCGTCAGACCGAAAAAGCCCAGCAGCTCGCGGGCACTTTGGCCCAGTTTCACCACCGTCGCGCCGATCCGTGCCAGCCCTCTCTGCCAGGCCGGAACGGGGGTTTCCTCTGCTTCGTCCTCGTCCAGCGATGCGGCAACCGTCCCGAACAGGTGCACGTGCTCCTCACGCAGCATCACATCTTCGGCCTGCACCCCGGCCAGGTCGGCCAGGCGCAGCAGCATCAACGCACCGGCCGCGTCCAGATGCTCGATACCGCGGCCGTCGAGCCGGCGGGCTGTGAAGCTTTCCCGCCGCAGCGTGCGCTCCAGCCGCGCGGCCTGATGAACGCGCCAGTCACCCAGAAGCCGCAGGGCATCGGCATCGTCGGATGGTTGGATCAGTGCTGAATCCTGATTCATGCGCCAAGTCAATCCGCCGGGTCAACCGGAGTCACCGGGTTGCGATAGCGCTACTCTATCAGCAGGTTTGATGATTGTCGTATCAAAGACGAGCTACCCGCCCCGAACGTCCGGGCGGCCCAAAACGATGATGCGCGGGCGCGTGCAGGGAGCCCTTGCCAGGCAGCAGAAGAAATCCGCCGCCGGAAACGAATCAGGCCCGCTGCAATTGGTTCGGCGGGCCTGATGGGGCGAACTATTCCCGGGCCGCCTCGGCGGCGGCCCGGGTGTTTTTTTGCCGACATGCGCCTTTGCATGCCGGCCCGGTCAGACGGCTCAGAAACCCAGGATGGTCGCGAACTGGATCCGGTTGACATTACCCGAGTCGCCCGACTCGATCTCGCGCCGCGCATATTGGTATTCCAGGCCGAAGCGGAGGTGAGACGTCGCTTGATAAATCAGGTTGATCCGGGCGCTCTCGGTGCGCGAGGTCACGTTGAAACCGCTCAGGTCGGTGTCATTGTCGGCCCGGAAGGCGGCCAGGGTGAAGTTCGAACGCCACTGGTCGCTCCAGAAGTGCCGGTAGGCGACATAACCACCGTAGGCGTCGACGGTCTGCAGGCGACCGCTGGCGTCAAGCACCGCGTCATTGGCGGTGTTCAAAGCCAGGTAGCGTCCGATCCCGGGACCGCCGGAAAACATCCAGCGCACATCGTTGCGGCCGATATCGAACTTGCCGGACAGGCTGAACGCAAACGCGGTTTGCCGATCGGTGCCGCCCGGGCCGTCTATGCCCAGCTGACGTCCCAGAACGGCCGCCGAGAAGTTGCCCCAATCGGCGTTGTGGTTGTAGCGCAGCACCACATCCGGGATATTGGCTGTGTCGGTCACGATGCGCGCGCCGCCGCCGAAGGGCGTCACGGTCGTCTCCGGATTTTCGATGGACATCTGCCATGGGCCGTTGGTGTAGCGCAGCTGGGCCTGGCGCACGAAAATCGTGCCATCGGTGATGCCAATGAAGTCGATGGTCTCCGGGAAGGCCGTCAGGTTCTGGAAAGTCGTCCAGTGCTGCCCGGCCAGCAGGCCTCTCCAGCGCACGAAAGCGTGGCGGATATTCGGACTGGTCGCATTGGTCAGGCGTTCATCACCGCCGGTGTTGGCCGAAAAGTCGAACTCCAGGTAGGCCTGCAGATCATCATCCGGCCGCAACACGTTGAAGGCGAAGCGGGATTCGCGAATGTGGGTGTCGAAGTCTGTGGTCGAGGTCTCGCCGCCAACCGGGATCAAGCCGGGGACGTGGAAATCGCGCAGCAACCCTCGCGGCGGCACCGACCCACCACTGTAGCGGCTGTACATCATGTCGTGCTTGAGAAAACCGGTAAAGGTGAATTCCGTGCCGGCACCCGAGGGCCGGCGCCCCTTCTCCGCGTCCAGGCGGGCGATCTCGGCGCGCAACTCGTCGATCTCTTCGGTGGCCGGAGCCGGCGGCGGCGCGGGCGGCGGCGCCTCGCGTTCAGCCAGCAGTTGCTGAACCATCCGCTCCAGGTCAGCGACACGTTGCTCCAGTGCCCGCTCGCGTTCGCTGGGGTCGGCGTCGGCGACCGCCGAAAAACTCAGGCCGGCCGTGAGCAGGCAGACCAGCGCTTTCGTCATCCCTCTCGTCTTTGGCATTTCCCTCTCCATGATTTAAACGAATAGCCTCCCGAGCATACCAAGCTCTCACGCTGCGGGAATTCGACCAAAGTCTCAGGGCAAGACTAACGTCGAATGTGGGCTTCAGGCTCGGGTCAGTAGAATTTCAGCCAGGCTTAAAGCAAGGTCAGGGAAACCATGAGCGACGAAAAAATCTATGCAGCGCCGACCGACGACCAGGCGCTGCTGGGGGCGGCCGACTACGAAACCATGTACCGCCGCTCGATCGAGGACCCGGAGAGCTTCTGGGCGGAGCAGGCGCGCAGCCGGTTGGACTGGATCAAGCCCTTCACCAAGGTCAAGGATTGTTCCTTCGACGAAAAGGACCTGCACATCCGCTGGTTCGAGGACGGGACGCTCAACGTCAGCTACAACTGCCTGGACCGCCACCTCGAGGATCACGGCGACCAGACCGCGATCATCTGGGAAGGTGACGACCCCAACACCAGTCAGCACATCAGCTACCGCCAGCTGCACGAAAAGGTCTGCCGCCTGGCCAACGCCCTGAAAGCGATCGGCGTCGGCAAGGGCGACCGTGTCACCCTGTACCTGCCCATGATCCCGGAAGCAGCCGTGGCCATGCTGGCCTGCGCGCGGATCGGCGCGATCCACTCCATCGTCTTCGGCGGTTTTTCGCCGGAGGCCCTGGCCAACCGCATCACCGACTGCAACTCTTCGGTGGTCATCACCGCCGACCAGAGCGTGCGCGGCGGCAAGAAAGTGCCGCTGAAAGCCAACGTCGACAAGGCGCTGGCTCAAGACGACGTGACCACGGTCGAGAAAGTCATCGTGGTCAAGCGCACCGGCGGCGACATCGCCTGGGACGAAAGCCGGGATCTCTGGTACGAGGAAATCACCGCCCAGGCCGACGCCTGGTGCGAACCGGAGGAAATGAGCGCCGAGGACCCGCTGTTCATCCTCTACACCTCGGGCTCGACCGGCAAACCCAAGGGCGTGCTGCACACCACCGGCGGCTACCTGCTCTTTGCGGCCATGACCCATGAACTGGTTTTTGACTATCGTCCTGGAGACATCTACTGGTGTACCGCCGACGTCGGCTGGGTCACCGGGCATAGTTATATCGTCTACGGACCGCTGGCCAACCGCGCCACCACGCTGATGTTCGAAGGCGTGCCCAGCTACCCGGACAATTCGCGTTTCTGGCAGGTGGTCGACAAGCACCAGGTCAACAGCTTCTACACCGCGCCGACCGCCATCCGAGCACTGATGCGCGACGGCGACGAACCGGTCAAGAAGCACTCGCGCAAGTCCCTGCGCGTCTTGGGCAGCGTCGGCGAACCGATCAACCCGCAGGCCTGGGAGTGGTACTACCACGTCGTCGGCGACGGCCGCTGCCCGATCGTCGATACCTGGTGGCAGACCGAAACCGGCGGCATCCTGATCACTCCCCTGCCCTATGCCACCGACCTGAAGCCGGGCTCGGCGACCAAGCCGTTCTTCGGCGTGCAGCCGGCCCTGGTCGACACCGACGGCAACGAACTCGAGGGCGCGACCAACGGTGCGCTGATCCTGAAGGGTTCATGGCCGGGACAGATGCGCACGATCTACGGCGACCACGAGCGCTTCTTCCAGACCTATTTCGCAACCTTCAAGGGCGTCTACTTCACCGGTGACGGCGCCCGCCGCGACGAGGACGGCTACTACTGGATCACCGGACGCATGGACGACGTGCTGAACGTGTCCGGTCACCGTATGGGCACGGCCGAAATCGAGTCCGCGCTGGTCGCGCATCCGGCCGTGGCCGAAGCCGCCGTGGTCGGTTTCCCGCACGACATCAAGGGCCAGGGCATCTACGCCTACGTCACGCTGACGGCCGGCTACGATTTCAGCGATGGCCTGATCGGGGAGCTGTCGCAGTGGGTCAGGGAACGCATCGGACCGATCGCCAAGCCGGACTACATCCAGTACGCCCCCGGCCTGCCCAAGACCCGCTCGGGCAAGATCATGCGCCGCATCCTGCGCAAGATCGCAGAGAACGATTACGGCAACCTGGGCGACACCTCCACCCTGGCCGATCCGAGCGTGGTCGATGATTTGATCGGCAACCGCATGAATCGCTGATCACTGGGATTCAAGTGAGCAAGCGCCGGGTCATCGTCGCCGACGACCACCCCTTGTTCCGCGAGGCCCTGAGTCTCGCCCTGGAAAAGGCGCTCGGCCAGGTCGACATCGTGCAGGCCGGCAACATGGACGAACTGCAGCGGGTCAGCAGCGAGGACAGCGGCGCTGACCTCGTCATGCTGGACCTGCACATGCCGGGTGTGCAGGGTTTCTCGGCCCTGGTCTACTTGCGCGCGCATCACCCGGAACTGCCGGTGTGCGTGATCTCGGCCAACAACAACCCCAAGGTCGTGCAGCGCGCCATGGATCATGGCGCCGCGGCGTTCATTCACAAGTCGGCCTCGGTCGAGCAGATTCGTGAAGTGCTCAACACCGTCCTGGCGGGGGACATCTGGCACCCGGCCGAGGACGAGCAGGCCGACCCGCGACAGGATGAACTGGAGGTGGCCGAGCGCATCGGCGAACTCACCCCGCAGCAGTTCAGGGTCCTGATGATGCTGGCCGAAGGCCTGCTGAACAAGCAGATCGCCTTCGATCTCGGGATTTCCGAGGCCACGGTCAAGGCGCACATGACGGCGATCTTCCGCAAGCTCGAGGTCAGCAACCGCACCCAGGCCGTTTTGCTGGTGAACCAGTTGGCGGTCGAGGCGCCGGAGAACAGCGCCGCTGCATTCAGCGCCGGCTGACTGCAGCACCCCGACCAGCGCAGCGCGCGGTTTTCATGACCGCCGCTCGAGCAGGCTGGCGACCCGATTGAGCAGGGCCCTCAGCGCTGCCGGTTTCAGCGGCTTATGCAGAATTCGGTACGCATTGGCCCGTGCCTCGTTGCGCACCACCTCGGTCTGGTCGGCCGTGATCAAAACGCCCGGCAGCTTGCTGCCGAAGCGGGCGCGCAGGCGGTTCATCAAGTCGATGCCGTTGCGCGCGTCATCCAGGTGGTAGTCAGCCAGGATGACGTGAGGCAGACCCTCCTGCTCGATCTTCTGCAAGGCCTCTTCCTCGTCGCCGGCCACGCTCACCCGGCAACCCCAGGGTTCGATCAATGAACGCATCCCGGTCAGGATGTCGGGCTCGTTGTCCACACACAGGACCTTGAGTCCGACCAGATCGCGGGCTCGCGGTTTGCCGCTGCGCCTGCTCGGCGCGGGCCGCATCCGGCCGCTGGCGATGGGCACGGTAATGCCGAAGGCCGTGCCGCGGCCGGGAACGGACTGCAGGCTGATCGGGTGATCCAGCATGCGGGCGATGCGGTCGACGATCGCCAGCCCCAGCCCCAGCCCACGCTCCTGGCTGCGCCGCGACTCCTGCAGGCGGTGAAACTCCCGGAAGATCAGCGCGGTTTGATCGGCGGGGATACCGGCGCCGGTGTCGATGACCTGGATGTGCAGCTGCCCCTCGCGCCGCCGACACCCGATGAGCACCCGACCGGAACGCGTGTAGCGCAGCGCGTTGGAGAGAAAATTCTGCAGCACCCGCCGGAGCAGCTTGGGGTCGGTGACCACGCGCGCGCTGCAGTCGACCCGGTCAAAGCGCAGGCCGCGCGAGACCGCCACCGGGCTGAACTCGGCATACAGGGTTTCCAGCAGGTCGTGGATCGGAAATTCGCGCACGTCGATCGGCATGGCGCCGGCATCCAGCCGCGAAATGTCCAGCAAGGCGCTCAGCAGTTCTTCGGCGCTGCGGATCGAACCGTCGAGGCGGTCGACCAGGTGGCGCTGCTCGGCGTCCAGGCCGGACTGCTGCTCCAGCGCCGAGACGAACAGACGAGCGGCATTCAGCGGCTGCAGCAGGTCGTGGCTGGCAGCGGCCAGGAAGCGGGTTTTTGACTGGTTGGCCTCGTCGGCTTCCCGCTTGGCCTGGCGCAGGGCTTCCTCGACGCGGGCGCGAACGCGGTTTTCCTGGCTCAGGGTCCGGTTCAGTTCGGTCAGTTCGCGGGTACGTTCCACCACCCGGCGCTCGAGCTGGTCCTTGGCTTCCTTGAGCTTGAGTTCGGCGCGGCGGCGCTCGGTGATGTCCTGCAGCAGCGAGAAGAAACCCAGCACTTCGCCGCGCTTGCTGAACTGCGGGATATAGGTGGCCACGGCATAGCGCTGACGGTTGTCGGCATCGCGCAGCTCCAGCTCGAAATCCTGGCGCTCCCCGGCCAGCGCGCCCTCGAGGTAGGGGGAACGGCGCAGCATTTCGTGCTGGTCGAAGACTTCGTGCAGGTGCCGGCCGATCAGCTCCGAACGTTCCAGGCCGAGCATGTTCTCGTAGGCGCGGTTGGTGAAACGAAAGCACAGGTCGCGGTCGACGTAGGCTAGCAGGGCGGGCACGTTGTCGGTGTAGAAGCGGATGTTGCGCTCGCTCTCGCGCAGGGCTTCCTCGGCACGCTGGCGGTCGGTGACGTCGGTGAAGCTGGTGACGAAGCCGCCGCCCGGCATCGGATTGCCGCGGATCTCGACCACCCTGCCGTCGCCGGTGTGGCGCTCGAAAAAGTGCGGGCTGCCCTGGCGCATCCAGTGCAGCCGACGCTCCACCAGTTCGTCCACTTCTCCCTCTCCCATCATGCCGCGACGGGCGTTGCACTCCAGAAGATCGCGAATGGGCCGGCCGATGCGCACCAGGCCATCCGGATAGTCGAACAGTTCCAGGTAGGCCCGGTTCCAGGCCACCAGGCGCAGATCGCGGTCAACCACGCTGATGCCCTCGGCCAGGTTTTCCAGGGCCGACTGCAACAGGCCGTGGCGAAACTTGAGCTTCTGCGAGGTCTGATCAAGCAGGCTGGCGACCTGGTCGACGTGCAGCCCGCTGCCGGTCAGGGCCGAGGCCAGCACCAGCCGGGCCGAACTGGCGCCGATCACCGACGACAGGACGCGCTCGGTGTGATGAACGAGCTCCGCATCGGCGGGCTGGTGTTCGGCAATCGGCCCATCCTGCGGATGGAAATAGCTGGCGTAGGCCTCGCGCGTGCGCTCTTCGCCAAGGAAACGGCGGGTCAGCTTCAGGAAATCTCCGACCGTGGCGATGCCGGCACGCGGCACCGAGTCAGTCCCCAGGCCGCTGGCCACGCCGACATAGGCGTTGGCCTGGATGCGGTCGATGGTACGCACCCGGCCGAAGCGCGAGGCGAGCACCAGGACCAGGGTGTTCAGCGCCAGCGACCAGACCACGCCGTGGGTCAGGGAGTCACCCAGGCCCAGGCCGAACAACTGCTCCGGCCGCAAGACCGACAGGCCCAGCGGGCCGGATTGCAGCCAGGCCTGCCCGATATCCAGGGCCCGGGCCATCATCGGCAGCAGCAGCGTGTAGAGCCAGAGCGCAAAACCCACCGACAGGCCCCACAACGCACCGTGTCGATTGACCCCGCGCGACCACAGGGCAGCAATCATCAGCGGCGCGAACTGGGCCACTGCCGCAAACGACAACAGGCCGAGGCCGGCCAGGCTTTCGGCATAGGCGAACAGCCGGTACCAGGCCCAGGACAGCAACAGCAGCACGACGATGACAATCCGCCGGACCTTGAGCAGCAGGCGCCCCAGGTCGGCGCCCTCTCCCCCACCCGTTGCGCGCAGTCGCAACAGAACCGGCATCACCAGATCATTGGAGACCATGGTCGACAGCGCCACGGCAGCCACGATGACCATGCCGGTGGCCGCCGACAAACCGCCCAGCATGGCGAGCAGGGCGAGCCCCTCGCGGTCGGCCGACAGCGGCAGGCTGAGCATGAAGGTGTCCGGGTTGACGCCGTCGCCGAACATCACAAGCCCCGCCGCGGCCACCGGAACGATGAACAGGCTGATCAACAGCAGGTAGAGCGGAAACAGCCAGCGGGCAGTGCCCAGGTCCCCGGGGCTGGTGCTCTCGACCACCGCCACGTGAAACTGCCGCGGCAGGCAGAACACCGCCAGGGTCGACAGCAGGAGCACGCCGACGAAGCTCGAACCCAGGCCGCCAGCCGAAAACACCTCTCCCAGTTGCGCATGATCGATACGCGCGGCCTGCAGTGCCACCGGCCCGTCGAACATCGACCAGGTCACGAAGATGCCGACCGCCAGGAACGCGACCAGCTTGACCACCGACTCCAGCGCCACCGCCAGCATCAGACCGGGATGCTGGTCGGTCGCCGCCAGGCTGCGCGTGCCGAACAGGATGGTGAACAGGGCCAGAACCAGGGCGACAGCCAGGGCCATGTCCGACAGCAAGGGCGCCGGCCCATCCGGCAGGACGAAACCGGCCGCAGGGTCGGCGGTCAGCAGTTCGAAACCCATCACGACGGCTTTCAGCTGCAGCGCGATGTAGGGCACCACACCAATGACGGCCACGGCGGTGACCAGGGCGGCCAGTCGCCGCGTCTTGCCAAAGCGCGAGGCCAGGAAGTCCGAGATCGAGGTGATGTTCTGTTCCTTGGCGATCCGCACCATGCGCACCAGGAAAGCGCCGAAGACGATGAACATCAGCATCGGACCGAGATAAACGGCCAGCACGTCCCAGCCGCTGGCGGCGGCCTGGCCGACGGCACCGTAAAAGGTCCAGGAAGTGCAGTAAACGGCCAGCGACAGGCTGTAGATCACGGCCTGGCCGGGCAGGCGCCGACCGGGCGGCGCCAGGCGATCCCCCCACCAGGCGACCGCGAACAGCAGCCCGACATAAGCCAGGGATACGGCGATCAGCAGCGTGGGCGTGAACATGTCGACAGCGTCGGCTCAGCCGGTCGAAAAGCGGCAACCATGGACTGGGCATCAAAATGCCTGCGGCACTGGCTGCTCGGCATTTGCGGCGCATGCCGGCAAATGCCTCCGCTCATCGGTCCCGGCCGTTCCGGCCCGGCCGATGGATCAGCCTGGCAGCCCGGTGCCGCCAACAAAGACTGGTGCGATGCCGCTGTCATGGTGGCCAAGAATAGCAGCCCGCTCCGATCGAGCGCACCTGGCGCCGCCCTGCCTACTATGGTCGTATGGGTTTTTGCGCGGCGGCTTTTTAAACTGCCGGTCAGTCCGGGGCCATCGGCGTGGCTTTTGCGCCGGCCGGCGGACCCATAGACGACTGCATCAGACAGCTGTGTCAAGAGCCAAAAACGAGGGAAAAGGTCATCATGTCAGCAGACAAATCACCCGCCGCCTACTGGTCGGCCAATATACGCGTCATCACCATCTGCCTGATCATCTGGGCCCTGGTGTCATTCGGGTTTGCCATCCTGCTCCGACCCTTGCTGGCCATGCTGCCAATCACGATCGGGGGAGTCGACCTGGGCTTCTGGTTCGCCCAGCAGGGATCGATCCTGACCTTCATCGTCCTGATCTTCTACTACACCTGGTACATGAACCGGCTCGATCGCGAGTTCGGCGTGGACGAAGAATAAGGGAGCCTTAGAAACCATGTCTCAATTCACGCTTAACCTGATCGTCGTTGGCGCCTCGTTCGCGCTCTACATTGGCATCGCCATCTGGGCCCGGGCCGGCACGACTTCCGACTTCTACACCGCCAGTCGCGGGGTCAACCCGATCGTCAACGGCGCGGCCACTGCGGCCGACTGGATGTCGGCGGCCTCGTTCATCTCCATGGCCGGCCTGATCGCCTTCGTCGGCTACGGCAACTCGAGCTTCCTGATGGGCTGGACCGGCGGCTACGTGCTGCTGGCCCTGCTGCTGGCGCCCTACCTGCGCAAGTTCGGCCGTTTCACGGTGCCCGAGTTCATCGGCGACCGTTTCTACAGCCAGGGTGCGCGCATCGTCGCCGTGATCTGCCTGCTGGTGATTTCCATCACCTACGTGATCGGCCAGATGACCGGCGCCGGCGTGGCCTTCTCGCGCTTCCTCGAGGTGCAGAACACCACCGGGCTGTTCATCGCCTCCGCCGTGGTCTTCATCTACGCGGTCCTGGGCGGCATGAAAGGCATTACCTACACCCAGCTGGCCCAGTACTGCGTCTTGATTACCGCCTACACCATTCCGGCGGTCTTCATCTCCATGCAGCTGACCAACAACCCTCTGCCGCCGCTGGGCCTGTTCTCCACCCACGCCGAGTCCGGCCTGCCCTTGCTGACCAAGCTCGACCAGGTGCTGGTGGAACTGGGCTTTCATGACTACACCGGCCTGCACACCACCAAGCTCAACATGGTCCTGTTCACCATGTCGCTGATGATCGGCACCGCCGGCCTGCCGCACGTGATCATCCGCTTCTTCACCGTGCCCAAGGTCGCCGATGCGCGCAAGTCGGCCGGCTGGGCCCTGATCTTCATCGCCCTGCTGTACCTGACCGCGCCCGCGGTCGGCGCGATGGCCAAGCTCAACATCATCACCACCATCTATCCCGACGGCACCGCCGCCGAGCCCATCCGCTACGATGAGCGCCCGGACTGGATGCGCAGCTGGGAGCAGACCGGTCTGCTGGCCTTCGAAGACAAGAACAACGATGGCCGCATCCAGTACTACAACGACCGCTCCGAGGACTTCGCGGCCATCGCCGAAGCCCGCGGCTGGGAAGGCAACGAGGTGGTGACCTTCAACCAGGACATCCTGGTGCTGGCCAACCCGG
>SKKM01000034.1 GCA_007121485.1 Wenzhouxiangella sp.
ATGCTCAACGGCGAATCGCGCGCGCTGGGCGAGGTCAGCGCCGAATTCTGGCGCCAGCAGCTGGCCCAGCCGCACCCGCAGCTCGTGGCCGAGGCCGCGAGCGACGGGGTCGAGCTGAGCCGCTGAGAATCTTCTAGGCGACGCGCTGATTCGGCGCGGCTTCGGCCGCCACGGCGCTGACCACCGACTCGATGATGCGCAGGCCTGATTCCAGGTCGGCATCAGGAATCATCAGCGGCGGCAGCAGCTTCAGCACCTGGTCTTCGACACCCGCGGTTTCGATGATCAGGCCCTGCTCGAAGGCGCGCTTGGAGCACTCGGCCGCGAGTTCGGCATCGGCAAACTCGATGCCCTGGATCAGGCCGCGCCCGCGCGCTTCCGCCTGCACCGGAATCCGGCGCACCAGTGCTTCCAGGCGCTCGGTCACCTTGTCCGCCTTGCGCTCGGTGGCGTGCTGCAGTTCCTGGTCGGCCCAGAAATCCAGCGCCGCGGTGGCGGTGACGAAGGCCGGGTTGTGGCCGCGGAAGGTGCCGTTGTGCTCGCCCGGCGCCCACTGGTCCAGCTCGGGCCGCATCAGGGTCACGGCCAGTGGCAGGCCGAAGCCGCTCAGGGATTTCGACAGGCAGACGATGTCGGGCTGGATGCCGGCCGGCTCGAAGCTGAAGAACGGGCCGGTGCGGCCGCAGCCGACCTGGATGTCGTCGACGATCAGCAGCACATCGTGGCGCTTGAGGATGGCGGCCAGTTCCTTCAGCCACTCCATCCGCGCCACGTTGACCCCGCCTTCGGCCTGAACGGTCTCGATGATGGCCGCGGCCGGCTTGTCCACGCCGGAGCCCTCGTCGCCCAGCAGCGTCTCGAGCAGGGCCAGGCTCTGGTCCTTGCCCTCTTCCAGGTAGCTGTCGAAGGGCATCATGCTGACGTGCGACAGGGGCACCCCGGCGCCGGCACGCTTGAACGAGTTGCCGGTGACGGCCAGCGAACCCAGGGTCATGCCGTGAAAGGCGTTGGTGAAGGAAATCACGCGCTCGCGCCCGGTCACCTTGCGCGCCAGCTTCAAGGCCGCCTCGACCGCGTTGGTGCCGGTCGGCCCGGGGAACTGAACGCGATAGTCCAGATTCCTGGGCTTGAGAATCACTTCCTCGAAGCGCTCCAGGAAACGCACCTTGGCCTCGGTGGCCATGTCCAGGCTGTGGACGATCCGGTCCTCGCTCAGGTAGTCCAGCAGCGCGCGCTTGAGGTCCGGATGGTTGTGACCGTAGTTCATGACGCCGGCGCCGGCGAAGAAGTCGATGTACTCGCGACCGTCTTCGTCGGTCAGGCGTGCGCCGCGGGCGTGGGTGAACACGCACGGGAAATTGCGCACGTAACCGCGCACTTCGGATTCAAGTTTGTTGATGGTTTCGATGCTCATGACGATATCTGCCTTCAGGATTTTGGAATTCGGGGTTCAAGCGGACCGATGCGGAACAGGTTTTCGGCCGCGTGGGAATGCGGGAACAGCTCGGCTCCCATGTATTCGGATTCCCGGCACTCGACGCCGCGGTCGCGCGCGAGGGCGCGGAACAGGCGGGTCGACGCCGTGTTGTCGGGCGTCACGCTGGCCTCCAGCCAGCTGACCTCGGCCGGCTGGCGCGCCAGCAGCTCGTCCAGCAACCTGCGGGCCAGGCCCTGGCGGCGCATCCACGGCGCCACGCCGACCTGCCAGACAAAAACCGCGTCTGTCCGGGTTGGCGGCCGGTGGCCGACCACGAAGCCGGCCAGCTGCCCGTCTTCGGTTTCGGCGACCACGCCGGTGTCGGCAAAATCGGTGGCGAACAGCACGTAGAAATAGGCGCTGTTCAATTCCAGTCCGCCCATGTCCTTGACCAGCTGCCACATGGCCGCGCCGTCTTCCGGACGCGGCTTGCGAAATTGCACGGCGATGGGATCTGCCTGTGCGCGTGCGACTTCAGGCGACATGGGCCACCTCGGTATCGGTGATCCGGAAACCGGCATGCAGGGCCTGCGCGGACGCCTCCACCCGCTCGGCCGCCACCAGGCAGACCACGGCGTGGCGGCACCCGAAGGCGGCGACGACCTCGATGCCGTTCGATTCGAGCCGGTCGCGGGCAAAGGCCAGTACATCGTCATCGCGGCCGGCATCGTGGCCAACCGCCGAAACGGCGCCCAGCGGATGCTCGATGCGCACGTCCGGGCCAAAGCGCTTTTTCAGCGACCGCGCCAATCCATCGATGTCGGCCAGTTGTTCGACCGGCAGCAGGAAGCGCGGCATCCCGGACTCGCTCAAGTCAGGGGCAAAGATCTCGTACTCGTCCAGCGCGGTCGCCATCTCGGCCAGGTCCGTGTCCGGCCCGGGCCGGACGCTGAACAGCCGGCGATGGGCGGCCACGCCGACGATGCGGCTGCGGCCGGTGCCGGGCTCGCGCCGCACCACGGTCTGACCACCCTCGCCGTGGGCCCGCCGGGCGTGGATCGTGACCCCGTGGCTGATCGCGTAGTCGATGGCCCGCTCGTTGAGCACGCCGGCACCGTGGTGGGCCAGGGTCTTCATCTCGGCCAGGCTGACCAGGTTGAGCCGGGTCGCCTCCGGCACCAGGCGCGGGTCGGCGGTGTAGACGCCGTCGACGTCGGAGTAGATTTCGCAGCGCCGCGCCTGGATCGCCGCGGCAATCGCCACCGCCGTGGTATCGGAACCGCCGCGACCCAGGGTGGTGATGTCGCCCGCCGGGCTGGCGCCCTGGAAACCGGCGACCACCACGACCTTGCCCTCGTCCAGGGCGGCGAGGATGCGGGCCGGCTCGACCGAGCGGATGCGCGCGTTGAGGTGCGCGTCGCAGGTGCGCACGCCGGCCTGGGGGCCGGTCATCGCGCAGGCGTCGATTCCGAGATCCTGCAGGGCCAGCGTCAGCAGCGAGGCCGAGGTCTGCTCGCCGGCCGCAAGCAGCATGTCGAGTTCGCGGTGACCCGGATTGGCATTCAGGCGACCAGCGGTGGCCAGCAGCTGGCTGGTGGTGTCACCGCGGGCTGAAACCACCACGACCATGCGGTTTCCCTGCTCGCGCGCCCGGGCGATCCGCCCGGCCACCGCGCGCAACTGCGTATCCTCGGCGAGCGACGAGCCGCCGTACTTCTGGACAATGGTATCCATGCTTTCTTTTGGCTTTGAGTTTGGGTTTGGATGGTGTGGCGCGGGCGCTGGGCCTGGCGCGCCGCCGGCACATGGCTCAAGGACTCAGTGCGCTGCCTTCTCTTCGATCGGCAGTGCGGCCCGGTCGGTCGCAGTGCCGCGCGGCGTCATCCGACTGACCAGCAGCGACAAGCTCGTCCCCAGCGCTTCGACCTCTTCGGCGCTCATCCCGGCCAGGGCGTTGAGCAGCGCACCTTCTGCAGGTCCCGGCGCATCGACCAGCAACTCTTCTCCCGCTTCGGTCGCGAACAGCTGCACGACGCGCTGATCCGGGCCGCATCGATCACGCCGGATCAGGCCCTTGGCCTGGATCTTGTCGAGCAGATTGCTGGCCGTGGCCGGCTGGATCGACAGGCGCTCGGAAATGTCCTTGACCCGCAAGCCGGGCTCGGCGTGGATCTCCCACAGCGCCCACAACTGGGCGGCGCTGACGCCGCACTGCCGCTCGACCCAGGCCGAATGGGCCTGGATGGCGCGAATGACCGTGCGGAAATGCTGGATCACCCCCATTTCCTGATCGCGCCGGGCCTTCGAGCGCCGCCGGCGCTCGGGCTTTCGCCGCGCATTGATGCTCGCGTTTTTCATGCCTTGTGCCATATGCGGTGCTAATTATATGCCAAAAATATAGTTTGTGCAAAACTATTAGCCGAAAAAACAAGATCCGGAAGCGGACGCTGCGCCTTGACGGCCGCCAAACGCTTTAGCTATAAAGCGCTTCAAGGGCAGATTTCCGGCACAGGAGGCAAGGCGATGAACGAGAAGGATCCAGGCAGCACGACCACATCCAAAGACGACGGCGCAGCACAGGAAGCCGCGCCGGCGCCGGCAGTGGCGAGCAACGCCAGCACAGCCGATCGGCGGGCCGAACTCATCGCGCGCAAGAAGGCGCGCAAGAAAAGCGCAAAGAAGAAAGTCATCGACACGCCGGCGACCGAGAAAGAATCGGTTCAGAAAAAGGCCGCCCAGAAAAAGGTGGTCAAGAAAAAGGCGGTGAAGAA
>SKKM01000211.1 GCA_007121485.1 Wenzhouxiangella sp.
ACCAGGACGGTCTGTACAAGCGCGAACGCGCTATCACCACCCCGCAGCGCGTGGAAATCCGCACCCGCGAGGGCGGCGAGGTGCTGAACTTCTGCGCCAACAACTATCTCGGCCTGGCCGATCATCCCGAGGTCATCGCTGCGGCCCGCCAGGCCCTGGAGGACTATGGTTTCGGCCTGGCCTCGGTGCGCTTCATCTGCGGCACCCAGGATCTGCACAAACAGCTCGAGCACGACATCGCGCGCTTTTTCAGCAAGGACGACAGCATCCTGTACGCGGCCTGCTTCGACGCCAACGGCGGTCTGTTCGAGCCGCTGCTGGGGCCTGAGGACGCCATCATCTCCGACCAGCTCAACCACGCCTCCATCATCGACGGCATCCGCCTGTGCAAGGCCGAGCGCCACCGCTACCCCAACTCGGACATGGACGCGCTCGAGGACATCCTCAAGAAAACGCAGGACAAGCGCACGCGGATGATCGCGACCGACGGGGTGTTCTCGATGGACGGCTACGTGGCCAAGCTCGACCAGATCACCGAACTGGCCGAGAAATACAACGCCCTGGTCATGGTCGACGACTGCCACGCCACCGGCTTTTTCGGCCCGACCGGACGTGGCTCGGCCGAGTACCACGGCGTGATGGACAAGGTCGATATCTTCACCTCGACCCTGGGCAAGGCCTTGGGCGGAGGCATGGGCGGTTTCACCGTGGCCAGCCAGCCAGTCATCGACATCCTGCGCCAGCGCTCGCGGCCCTACCTGTTCTCCAACTCGCTCACCCCCTCGCTGGTTGCGGCCAGCATCACGGTGCTGCAGATGCTGTCGGAATCCACGGCCCTGCGCGATCGACTGGAGGAAAACACGACCTTTTTCCGCCAGGCCATGGTCGATGCCGGCTTCGACATCAAGCCCGGCGACCACCCCATCGTGCCGGTGATGCTCTACGACGCGCCGCTGGCGCAGAAAATGGCCGACGAACTGCTAAAGGAAGGCATCTACGTCATCGGTTTTTTCTATCCCGTGGTGCCCAAGGGCGAGGCCCGCATCCGCACCCAGATCTCGGCCGCCCATACGCGCGATCATCTAGAACGCGCGGTCGACGCCTTTACCCGCGTGGGCAAACGGCTGGGCGTACTGAGCTAGGGCTCATCAGATTTCTCGTCGCGGAAATCGACCAGGCCGCCCATGACCAGGTCATCGTAGCTGACAATCCCGGCCACTTCGCCGGCGGATTCGGTCACCAAAGCGGCCCGCAGGTTGAAGCGATCCAGCAGGCGTGCGCAGTATTTCACCTGCATTTCCGGGCGCACATTCAGCGCCGGCTTGCGCATGATTTCGTACACATTCACCCGCTCGGGCGACCGGTTGTGGCTCAGCACCTTGCGCGCGATGTCGGCCAGATCGACCAAACCATATTCGTCGTCCTCATCACGCTTCTGAATTACCAGAACGCGAGCTTTTTCGTCCCTCAGGCGCCTGAGCGCCTGGTCCACCGTGATCAGTCCATCGACCAGGCAAAAATTGCCTCGCATCACGTCCCGTACTCGCACTATGGCTGGCTTGTTCATCCTCGCTCCTCAAATTTCTTCCTGAATGGACCCCGAAAGCTCTTCGATCTGATGGCGCACCCCTAGCGCGTCTTCCACGTCCAGCTGAATGACAATGCCGGTGCCGGGCGTGTCATCGAACTCACCGACCGCTGCAATCGTCTCCAGCACGCGCCGCGCCCGGTGCTCCTCGACCAGAAACAGCAGCACGTCGCGCTGCGCCGTGATCTCGAGACCAAAAATCCCGCGGGTCTTCTTCATGCCCTCACCGCGTGCATGACTGATGATGGTGGCGCCCGTGGCGCCGGCATCCCGGGCCGCATCGAGCAACTCGTCGCAGTGGCTGGATTCAGAGAAAGCAAGAATCAGTTTGAATTTCATGATTGCACTCTGTCAGAGACTGTCATTTTGTGGTTGAAGAGGATTGGGCTCGCGAACGCTTGGCCCGCCACTCGGCGATCTGCCCGTAAGCCAGCACGGTAATGATGGGAAACAGGCACGCCAACGCGATCATGCCAAAACCGTCCATGACCGGAGAGCGCCCCGGAATGGAAGAGGCCAGGCCCAAACCCAGCGCCGCAATGATCGGGACGGTGATGGTGGACGTGGTCACCCCGCCCGAGTCGTAGGCCAGCGGAATGATATTTCGCGGCGAGCGGAAGGTTTGCACAATCACCACCAGGTAGGCCGCAATGACGAAGTACTGCAGCGGCCAGCCCATCACGATGCGCCAGGCGCCCAGGGTGATGCCAAAGGCCATGCCGATTGCCACGGCCACGCGCAGCGCAAACGGATTGATGACGCCGCCGGAGATCTCACCGGCCTTGATCGAGACCGCGATCAGGGACGGCTCGGCAATGGTCGTACTGGCACCGATGGCAAAGGCAAAAATGTAAATCCAGTAGTAGTGCGTCCAGTGCCGCTCAGCGCCTTCGACCAGCGCCGGCAGAAAGGCCTTGGCCGACAGCTGCTCAGCCATCAGCGAGCCGATCGGAAACAGCGCGCGCTCCAGGCCGAACAGGAAAAGCACCAGACCGAGCAGCACCATGACCAGGCCGGCGAGCACCCGCTTCAGGTGCGGAACCGGCCTCCGGATCACCAGATACTGAAAGCCGAAGATCACCGCCACAATGGGGATGAGATCAAGCAGGGTATCGCGCAATATGTTGAACAATTCCATACGCGAGCCCTCCTCAGTAAGCGACGATGCCAAAAATCAGCACAAAAATGATCGGCATCACCGAGGCAAAAGCGATCAGGCCGAAACCGTCCAGCAGCGGACTGCGACCACGAATCGCGGTCGCCAGCCCAACACCCAGCGCGGTCACCAGCGGCACGGTGATGGTCGAAGTCGTCACACCGCCGCAGTCGTAGGCGATGCCGATGATTTGCGCCGGCGCAAACAGGGTCAGGATCAAGACCAGCGCGTAGCCGGCAATGATGATCAGATGCAGCGGCCAGCCCTTGATGATCCGGAACACGCCGAGCACGACCGCGCTACCCACCGACAGCGCCACCACCATCCGCAGCTGCAGGGCAAAGGTATCCTGTGCCGCCTCGGTGGGCGCAATGAGTCCACCTTCGCTCATCACGATGGCCGCCTGCCCGGCCACGGCAATCAGCGCCGGCTCGGCCACGGTCGTGCCGAAACCCAGCGCGAAGGAAAACAGCAGTAGCCAGAAGGCCGAACCCTTGCGGGCAAAAGCATGGGCGAGGTTTTCACCGACCGGAAACAAACCCACCTGCAGCCCGCGCACAAACAGGGTCAGACCGAGCACCACGCTGAGCAGGCCTACGCCGAGGTCGAGCAGCGTGACATGCTCAGGCAGCGGCTGGCGGATCACGACCAGCTGGAAAAAGCCCACGACCAGCAGAACGGGGGCAATATCCCGCATACTCTCAAGACTCTGGCGCAGCAACGAGTAAACAAAAGGCATGCTTCAGCTACCATCGATATCCGGCGCAAGCTGAGCGCCGAATTCGGCGAGAGGTGCGTTTGACCCGGTGACAACTGAACATGCTAAACGAAGCGGGACCGATAGCCGACAATTACTGCAGGTTTTGATCATCGGCGCCGGCTTTTCAGGCGTCGGGCTGGCCATCCGCCTGCGGCAAGCGGGCATCGAGGACTTTCTGATCCTGGAGGCCGAGGCCGGCATCGGCGGCACCTGGTGGCTGAATCGCTACCCCGGCTGCGCCTGCGACGTGCAGTCACATCTTTACTCACTGTCCTTTGCCCCACGTGCGGACTGGTCGCGGCATTTTCCGCCGCGCGGTGAAATCCAGTCGGCGCTGGCCCAAGAGGTCGAACGCCAGGCCCTGGGCGTGAAAATCAGGCTGAACACTCGGGTAGTCGAAGCGCGCTGGGATGAGCCTGCCGCGTGCTGGCGCGTATGGGACCAGCACGGCGAGGAACATCGCTCCCGGGTCCTGGTCTCGGCCATTGGCGGACTGTCCCGCCCGGCCCGGCCGGCCATTGCCGGCCTGGAGGAATTCTCCGGCCCGGTGATTCACTCCCAGCGCTGGCCGCAAGACCTGGACTGCACGGACCAGCGCGTGGCCGTGATCGGGACCGGCGCCTCGGC
>SKKM01000104.1 GCA_007121485.1 Wenzhouxiangella sp.
ACGGCACGTCGGGCGGCAGAGGAGGCACTTCGCGGGCACCCAGCTCCACTGAATCAGAAACCTGCAACCCAGCCGATCGCCCCGCCCGGCCCGAAGGCCCACGGCACCACCGGATGCTCGGACCCATCCAAGGGCACCCTGAATCCAGGAAAAACCAAAGCCGTTCGCCCCGAAGGCCCCCGACACCCCGGGATGCTCGAACCCACCCATGGACACTGCCAGAAAAAACGGGAACCCACAGCCACCCAAACCCTCAGAGTACGCTGAACCACAAATCACCCTGAAGCGAGGAACCCGAATGACCCAGCGCCACTTCGACCAGGGCCCCGGACTGCATGACAGCGCCGACCCGGCCACCCGCGACTATGTCTTCAACCAGACCATGCTGCGCATCAAGGACCCCCAGCGCAGCCTCGACTTCTATACCCGTATCATGGGCATGCGCCTGGTCCGGCGGCTGGATTTCCCGGAGATGAAGTTCAGCCTGTACTTCCTGGCTTACCTCTCCGATGAGCAGGCCGCGCAAGTTCCGGAAGACGACGCCAGGCGCACCACCTTCACCTTCAGCCGCGAGGCCATGCTGGAGCTGACCCACAACTGGGGCAGCGAGGACGACCCCGAACTGGAATACCACGACGGCAACGCCCAACCGCAGGGCTTTGGCCACATCGGCGTGGCCGTGCCCGACGTCTACGCCGCCGCCGAACGCTTCGAGAAACTGGGCGTGGAATTCGTCAAGAAACCGGACGACGGCAAGATGAAGGGACTGGCCTTCATCAAGGACCCGGACGGCTACTGGATCGAGATCCTGCAGCCGGACATGCTGGAGCGCCAGGGCGCCTGAGCCGGCGGCGGCCTGGCCTCAATCGTCGAACTCGGCGCTGCGCTGGCGGCGCCGGTCCACCTGGAGCCTGAATACATCCGGTCGCGAGTAGTGGCCGGAAGGGTCGAAGTTGCGTCGGGCGCGGCGCACTTCGCGGGGGTCGATGTCGGCCATGAACACGCCCGACTCGTGCTCCACCGGCTCGATCAGCCAGCGCCCGTCGGGGCCGGCCAGGCACGAACCGCCCGGCGCCCAGGGCATGTCGCCCATGGCCTGGCGCAGGCGCGACTCATGCGGCAGCTGCTGCGGCCAGTCTTCGGCGCGCATCAAACCCGAGACCGACAGCACGTAGCTGCGCCCTTCCAGGGCCATGTAGCGGGTGATGTCGCGGGTCAGGCGCGCACTCCCCGGCCAGATGGCGACATGCAAATCCTCGCCCTGGGCCTGCAGGCTGGCGCGGGCCAGCGGCATCCAGTTTTCCCAGCAGTTCAGCGCGCCCACGGTGAAAGGCCCGACGCGATGGGTGCGCAGGCCATGGCCGTCGCCGGTCGCCCAGACCAGGCGCTCTTCGTGGGTGGGCATGAGCTTGCGCTGGCAGGCCGCGATCCGGCCGTCGGCGGAAATGCTGACGGCGCTGGCATAGACGCTGTCGCCGCGCTCGGCCGGGCGCTCGACGACGCCCAAGATCACGGTCATGCGGTTGCGCCGTGCCGCCTCGCACACGGCGTCCAGCTGGCCGGTCTCGATACAGACCGCCTGATCGACGTAGTGCGCGTGCAGGTCTTTCTGGAACGCATCGTCGAAGCGCGCGCCGTCGGTGCGCTCGACCCAGAACGGGTAGCCGGGCACCAGGGTTTCGCCGAAGGCCAGCAGCTCGACGCCGGAGACGGCGGCCTGGTCGATGGTCTCGACCACGCGTGCCAGCGTGGCCTCGCGGTCCAGCCAGACCGGCGCGATCTGCGCCGCGGCCACGCGTAGCCGCTCACTCATGGTGAATGCCCTCAAGGTGACGCACCATGACCAGGGCGTCCTCGCGGCCATCATCGTCCGGGTAATAGCCCGGGCGGCGGCCAACCTGGCGGAAGCCCTGGCGGGCATACAGGCGGGTCGCGGCGCGGTTCGACGGCCGCACTTCCAGGTAGACGCGGTCGGCGCCCGCCAGGATCATTTCGGCCATCACGTGTTCCAGCAGCAGGGTGGCCAGCCCGCGCCGACGTTCCGCTTCCGCGATGCACAGGTTGAGCAGGTGCGCCTCGTCAACGGCCACCGAAAAAACGCTGTAGCCGCAAACCCGGCCACTGTCGGTCAGAACCAGGCAGCGATAGCCGATGCGCAGGCAATCCTTGAAGATGCCGATGCTCCAGGGAAACGGGTAGGCGTTGTGTTCTATGGCCATCACCGCATCGAGATCCGAACGCCGCATGGACCGGATCTCCAGCGCCGGCTGGACGACGGCAACCATCAGCCGGCCAGCCGCGGCCGCAGGGCAAGCCACAGCGCGCGCCGTGCCGAACTGCTGCCGGCCAGCTCCTCCAGCGCCGGCACAAGCACCATGTCGGACGGTTCGGCCGACTGCGGCGTCGGCCCGAATGCCAGCACCTGCTCGATACCGCGCTCGGCCAGCTCGGACATCGCGATCCCCGACTCGCGGCTGTCGGCCCACTGCCCGAAGCGGCACTGGCCCGGCCCGAGCAGGGCCTGGATATCGGCCAGCAGCCCGGCATGCTGCCCATCCCAGGGCCGACGCTGCACCAGCAGCCAGGAGCCGGTTCCGGCCGAAAGCCGCACCCGGGCCTCGGCGGGCGACAGCGGCGCGCCTTCGGCGGCAACCTGGGACCGGGGCCTGCGGCTGACCCAGACGTCGATCCCCATCTCGGCCAGGCGCGCCCGGCTGCGCGGATCAGGGAGCGGCATCGCGACGTTCCCGGCGCCGGCGCTGGCGTTGCTGGTAGCGGCCGCGCGCGGTCAGCACCGGACCGGACAGCACGTAGATGATCCCGATCACGAACAGCACCGCGGGCAGATCGATGGCCAGCAGCACGATGACCACCAGCAACAGGAAGATCCAGGCAAACGGCACCCGGTCGGCGACCGACCAGGCCTTGAAGCTGAAATAGCGCACGCGCGACACCATCAGGGCGCCCAGGCAGACGGTCAGGATCAACAGCGGCCAGGCAACCACCTGCGGATCGATGTCGCGACTGACGCTGAACCAGACCGAGGCCAGGATGGTACCGGCCGCGGCCGGGCTGGCCAGGCCCTGGAAGTAGGCCTTGTCGGCCACGCCCGCCTGGGTGTTGAATCGGGCCAGGCGCAAGGCGGCGCAGGCCGCGTAGAAGAACGCGCCCAGCCAGCCCAGCTTGGCCGCCACCGTGTCGGGATGGCCCAGCTCTCCCAGCGCCCAGGTAAAGACCAGGATGGCGGGCGCGATGCCGAAGGACACCATGTCCGACAGGCTGTCGTACTGCACCCCGAAATCCGACTGCGTGTTGGTCAGGCGGGCGATGCGGCCATCGACGCCGTCCAGCAGGCCAGCCACCAGGATGGCGACGCAGGCCGCCACGGCCTGCTCGTTGATGGCCGCGATGATGGCGTAGAAGCCCGCCATGAGCGCCGCTGTGGTGAACGCATTGGGCAGCAGGAAAACGCCGCGCACGGGACGCCGCGGCGACGGTTCAGGAGTCGGGTTCGACGGCGTCTGCGGCTTGTTCACTGAATCGGCCTGCG
Source organism: Wenzhouxiangella sp. (assembly GCA_007121485.1). Lineage (GTDB taxonomy): Bacteria > Pseudomonadota > Gammaproteobacteria > Xanthomonadales > Wenzhouxiangellaceae > Wenzhouxiangella. The sequence goes on from SKKM01000104.1 coordinate 3,551, forward strand.
GGCATCCGGGCCACAGATTATCACCGATGCGGCCCGCCCTGCCCGCTGCACCGGGCAGCCCGGCGGGCAATCACGGTAGAATCCTGCGCTTGTTCTCCCCTTGACCTGACCGCCCTCATGAAGACCTCCGCTTTCCACCTGGTCACCCAGCGCGAAGTGCCCGCCGACGCCGAGATCGTCAGCCATCAGCTGATGCTCCGCACCGGCATGATCCGCAAGCTCACCTCGGGCATCTACACCTGGACGCCGCTGGGCCTGAAGGTGCTGCGCAAGGTCGAGCAGGTGGTGCGCGAGGAAATGGACGCCTCCGGCAGCCTGGAGATGCTGATGCCCTCGGTGCAGCCGGCCGAGTTGTGGCAGGAAACCGGTCGCTGGGAAGATTTCGGGCCGCAGTTGCTGAAGATGACCGACCGCTCGGGGCGCGAATTCGCCTTCGGCCCCACCCACGAGGAGGTCATCACCGAGTTCGCCCGGGCCGAAGTGCGCTCCTACAAGCAGCTGCCGCTGTGCTTCTACCAGATCCAGACCAAGTTCCGCGACGAGATCCGGCCGCGCTTCGGCGTGATGCGGGC
>SKKM01000157.1 GCA_007121485.1 Wenzhouxiangella sp.
GGGGGAATACACCGCCAGCAAGGCGAATGCCATGAACAAACAGATCTCGCCGAGCACGGCAAGAGCGATGTAAATGGAACTCGCGCGCCGTGCCTTGGCAGTGTCTTCGTGGTTGACCATGCCCCAAGCCGCCAGGCTAACAACCGCAAAGGCGAGGTAGAAGCTTCCGATATCGCCGGCGGAAAAGACCCCCAGACTGCCGCTCATGGTCAGCAGCCACCAGCCGCAGAAACGAGCGGGATGGGGGTCCTTGCGCATGTAGCCGGCGGCGTACAGGCCGGCCAAGGACCAGAGCAGCGACGCTGCAGCCAGCAGCAGGGCGCTGGAGCGGTCGAGATGAAGGGTAAAGGAGAGGCTGTCTTGCATCAGCAGGAAGCCCACATCGGGCGCGCTGACTGCCGCGGCCGCAAGGCCTGGAAGTGGAGCCAGCCACAGCAGGCTCAGGATGCGCCGACGCACGGGCTCGAACGGCAGGCCCGCGAGGAAGCCGAGCGGCACGATCCAGTAGGTGACCAGAAGAAACTGACTCACCATTCGCGCCCTATGTGAACGAACTGCAGGTCTGAAATTCGGAGCAGACCAATCAGAATGGAGATCAGGGCCAAGGCCAGGACGAGGCACTCCATGCGCCGGTCAATGGGCTGCTTGAGCACCGGCGCAGGCCCTTGCATCCACAGCGCCCTTGAAACCACACGATAAAGGTAAGAGCCGGTGAGAAGACCGCCACTGATGATGACGATCCCCCACCACCACTGGCCGCCTTCTATGGCCCCTCGCAGCAGCAGCCATTTGGCCACGAAACCGCCGCTGGGCGGCAGCCCCATCAAACTCATGCCTGCGGCGACAAAGGCGAAGACGGTGAGCGGCATGCTTCTGGCCAGGCCGCCCAGCTCCGATATGCGGTCGTGCCCGATCGTTCGGATGACGAGACCGACGGCCAGGGCCATCGCGGCCTTGGCGACGGCGTGGGAAATCGCCTGCAGGATGCCGCCGGTCCAGACCGTCTCCTCCAGTCGGGTCGCGCTGGCCAACGGGAAAGTCAAAAGCAGGAATCCCAGCTGGGCAACGGTAGAGTAAGCGACCAGCGTCTTGAGCTTTTCCTGGCGAAGCGCCATCAAACTGCCCAGCAAGATGGCGCAGGCGCCCAGCACGCCGAGCAGCTGACCCGCGGTCGCGGTTCCAACGCCGGGTTGCGCATCCACCCAGATTCTGACCAGGGCGATGAAGGCAGCGGTCACCACCAGCGTCGAGAGCAGAGCGCTGGCCGGTGCAGAGGCACCGGCATGAGCGGCAGGCAGCCAGGTATGAACCGGAAATAGTGCGGCCCGGAAGAACAGCCCGATCGTGATCAAGGTAACCGCAATCTGTGCGTATGGCGCGTGTGGCGGTTGCTGGCTCAACGCCAGGAACTCCAGGGTGCCGTAACCCAGCAACAGGGACAGCATCCCGCACAGCGTGAACACCGATCCCACGGTGCTCATCACGAGAAAGCGCTGTGCCGGCGCCCTGACCGGCTCCCCCTGGAAGATGCCCAGCAGGGGAACCATCGAGAGCATGACGATTTCCAGGCCGACGTAGAGCGTCAGAAGATCGGTCGAAAGAAAAACCAGGCCAAGACCGAACCAAAGGCCAAACAGACAGAGCCAGAATGGTCTCGCCCCGCTTCCGGGCCTGGTCGCCGGGGTTCGGCCGTCTGCAATAAGGTAGCAGCAGACCACGAAAAGGATGACTGCGGTGCACAACAGCATCGCCGATGCCATGCCGTCTGCGCGAAGCAAGCCAAGCGGAAGCATCCCACTGCGGTGCAGCCGGAATTCGAATGCGTCATAGGCAGAGAGAACTCCCGCGATCAGTGCGATCGACAGCAGCAAGCCTGCAAGAAACAGCGACAAAGCGGCGAGCGGAACCCGCTTCTCAGGAACAACTGTCAGGGCAACCAATCCCGACAGCGGCAGCAGGAGCAGCAGCGCCGGCAGCCAGTCTGGATTACGGGTGACGACGTCGAGCAAAGTCAATCCTCGATGGTTCTCCGTTCCACCTCAATCGCGCCAGGAGCCATACAATTGAACTCGTCGGCTGGTCGATGCTGCGCTTGCAGGTGCCGAAGTCAAGGCCTGGCGCCGAGCGTATCGCCGCCCTGTCCTAAAGGAAATCGCTCAGCGTCACCCCGAGACCAATCGTGGTCTGATTCCAGTTGTAGTCGATCATGCTCTCACCGTAGCCATGGAATATCTGCACGTAAGCCCGCAGCGGTCCGAGTATCGGGCGCGACGACCAGGTCGCCTCGACCGCACCCTTGCCCTCCCTGATATTACCGCGCCCCCAAAGCGTAAAGCGATTTTCTCCATGCTGATAGAACGCGGTCAGCTGGCCGTAACCATAGTAATCGGTGATGTCCGGATTATCGTCCGTGTTGTCGAATACATGCCAGACCCTCCCAACCAGGGCCAGGTTGCCGCGTTCGATTCCGGCTTCCAGGAACAAACGATCCCAGCTGCGCGATATCGGATCAGCACGCCCGTTTGATTGATGGGTGTAACCGTAGTTGAGCAGGTTCCAATCCCAGCCGCCCAGGGAGATTCCCGGCCGAAAACTTCCGAATACCTCGGGCATGTAGTTAGTTTCTCTGAACGGACTGGAAATGGCGCCCTGGTAAACCTGCCACTGGTTCTGCTGGGTATAGGAGAACCAGATGCCGTGACGACGGTCCTCACTGGCCCAGACTCGGGCCTTGAAACTGAGCTGAAACTTGACTTCCCATTCGTCCAGATCTTCGTCCGACTCGGCGGCCTCGAACAGCGGCGTGAACGGGGCTCGATTGACATCGCTGGTGTAGCGTCCGAACAGGATGTAGTTGGGTCGATACAGGCGAATCAGCGCCTTGTCCGAGTCACGATCGAACGCCCAGGCGCGGTCGAACAGGGAAGGCGCTGGCGCAATATCATCAAAAGGGGAGATCGCTGCCGCTGCGCGGTCCGCGGCCGCGGCTTCCTCAGCCTCAATTCGATCGTCATGCAGCCGATCGTAGCAGGCCAGGCGTTCCGAGGCATCCGGAATCTGTCGACATTCGGCGCTTGGAACCGAGCCAGCCGCAAGCACGAAGAGAGGCGCACCGGATACGAAAAGCATGAAGCCAAGCCGAGCGCACTGCCATTTGAAGCCCAAATTCATGGTTGGAATTTCCCTTTGCCTGTTGGCTCTATGGTAAGGCGAAAGCAACTGAATAAGCGGGGAAGCGGCAGTTATTTTTAGCGTCATTCTCAGAGTTTTTTCATCATGCTGCGTGGTGTTCATCGACCAGGCAAGTTCGGAAGAAACGTCGCAACATGAGTGGCGCCCTTCTCTCAAGACCGGTGGGGTAGTAGACTCGTTATGCAGACATATCGGGGAGCCGGAATGCTGGGGAAACTGTCAGCCGCATGTGGGATCCTGCTGGTCACAGCCACTGCGGCGACGGGGGGTGATTTCCAGAGTATGCCGGACACGGCTGAACCGCCCAAAGTCGGCTTGGTCCTGGCCGGCGGGGGCGCGCGTGGCGCGGCACACGTGGGGGTAATCCGAGTCCTGGAAGAAGTCGGAATTCGGCCCGACTTCATCGCCGGCACCTCCATGGGCGCCATAGTCGGTGGCCTATACGCCGCCGGACTGGACGCTGCGCACTTGGAACAAGTGTTGTCTGAAATGGACTGGGATCATGTGCTTTCAGACGATTCCGGACGAGCCTCACGCAGCATGCGGCGCAAGCAGCTCGAAAGCCGGATCGGCGTGTCCGCTCGGATCGGATTCGATCGTGGAGGCCTGAATCTGCCGATGGGCGTCCTCCAGGCCCAGCACTTCGACCAAATCCTCACCAGAATTCTCGGACCTTCAACCCTGGTCGAGGATTTTGATCACCTGCCCATTCCGTTTCGCGCCGTGGCGACAGACTTGGAAATCGGTGATCCAGTCATCCTGGCCTCGGGGAGCCTGGTCCAGGCCATCCGTGCGTCGATGTCGGTTCCGGCCATTTTTGCGCCGGTTTTCATCGACGGGTTGATGCTGGTAGACGGTGGCGTGGCCATGAACACCCCGGTCGAAGTCGTACAGGCCATGGGGGCCGACGTCCTGATCGTGGTCGA